>DASZML010000050.1:0-11773 GCA_035551875.1 Rhizomicrobium sp. | reverse complement strand
GGATGAGGCAGATGTCGGCAATGGTAGGTACATCGCCATGGCAATAGGCGCCAGTCTCCGCCGACGTCGCCAGGATCTTCTCGATGGCGTCGAAGCCCACCGTGATCCAATGCCGCTGCCAGGACAGAACATTCTCGTCCTGCGTTTTGAACGTACGCTTGATGTATTGCCCGATGCGCAAGTTGTTTACCGGATGGATATCGCAAGCAACGGCATACGCAATCTCGCGACAGCGCGCGCGGCCATACGCATCGGCGGGCAATAGAGGTGGCTGCGGCACGATCTCGTTCAGATATTCGATGATCGCCAGCGACTGAGTGATCGTATGACCGTCATGCACCAGCGCTGGAATCAGCTCCTGCGGATTCACCGCTTTATAGTTGGCGCTGTGTTGTTGGCCGCCGTCTTTGAGCAAGTGAATGAAGCGCAGCTCCGGCTTTATGCACTTCAGGTTCAGCGCTATGCGCGCGCGGAACGCGGCGGAAGAACGGAAATAGCCGTAGAGCGTGAAATCACTGCTCATATTTCTGCACCACTTGATCGATCGCGCCGAAGATGGACTTGCCGCCGAGATCGAACATCTCGATGCGGATGCGATCGCCAAACTTCATGAATGGCGTGACAGGCTTACCGCTTTCGATCGTTTCCAGCGTGCGCTTTTCGGCAAGACATGCCGAACCGACATTGCCGCTTTTGTTCGACACCGTGCCGGAACCGACAATGGAGCCCGCAACAAGAGCGCGCGTCTTAGCAGCGTGCGCGATGAGTTGCGGAAACGAGAACGTCATGTCCTCGCCGGTATTTGGATGGCCGAATTCTTTGCCGTTGTAGGTGACAGCGAGCGGCAGATGCGCCTTGCCGTCGGACCACGCCTGATCCAGTTCGTCCGGCGTCACCGCAACCGGCGAAAACGCGCTCGCCGGTTTGGACTGGAAGAAGCCAAAGTTTTTCGCGAGTTCGGCAGGAATGAGATTGCGCAGCGACACATCGTTCACCAGCATCAACAGCTTGATGTGCTTGTCGGCGTGCGCCGCATCGACGCCCATCGGAACATCATCGGTGATGACGGCGACTTCGCCTTCGAAATCGATGCCCCAGGCTTCGTCCGCCGCAAATATCGGATCGCACGGGCCAATGAAAGAATCCGAGCCACCTTGATACATCAGCGGATCGGTCCAGAAGCTCGGTGGCATTTCCGCGCCGCGCGCCTTGCGGACCAACTCGACATGCGTGACGTAAGCCGACCCATCCGCCCATTGATACGCGCGCGGCAAGGGCGACGCGCAGGCTTTCGGATCGAACGGTTTCTCGCCATCCACCGGACCTTCGTTCAGAAGATCGTAAACACGCATCAGACGCGGCGCGGCTTCATCCCAATGATCCAACGCGTGTTGCAACGTCATCGCGATATGCGAGACCGGCACGCAGCGCACCAGATCCCGCGAGACAACGACCAGCGCGCCATCGCGGCCGTGCTTCAACGACGCGAGCTTCATTTCGGCATCCAGCTTTTCACATAACCGATATCTTCGAAAGCTTCGGCGGATTGCGTCATGTCGAGCGGATCGCGCGCGTCGATCATCACAGCCACTTCGTCCGTCATCGTCTTGGCGGCTTTGGCGCCGGCGGCGAAGGCTTTGGGGTGCGGGCCGTGCGTGAAGCCGTTGGGATGCCAGGTCACCATGCCGGGATGGATGTTGTCGCGGCTGAAGAACTCACCCTGATGGTAGAAGATCACTTCGTCGTAATCGTCGTTGGAATGAAAGAACGGGACTTTCAGCGCGCCGGGATCGCTTTCGATCGGGCGCGGCACGAAGGTGCAGACGACAAAACGATCGGCCACGAAGGTAGAATGGACGCTCGGCGGAATATGATAGCGATGGCTCATCACCGGGCGAATGTCGCGCCAGTTGAGCTTCAAAACCGACAGATTGCCTTTCCAGCCAACCGCATCGAGCGGCGAATAAGCATAGGTGATCGTCGAGATCGCGTTGCGGCGCTTCACGCGCACTTTCCAGTCGCGTGCTTCGGACGCTTGTTTCTTGAACGCTTCGTCGATTTTCGGCGTGTCGAGCGCGGCGGGATCGAAAATCGCATGCGGACCGAGAATGCCGCGCTCCGGCAGCTTGAACCCGCCATTGGTCGCCTCGATGACCAGCGAAATCGTTGAAGATTTCGGCGTCAGGCGCCACATCGTTCCGCGCGGCAGAAGAATGTAATCGCCGTCGCGATAGGTCATGTGGCCGAAATCGCAAAACAGATCGCCTTCGCCCTGATGGATAAAGAGCAGCTCGTCGCCGTCGGAATTGCGCATCAGATGCGGCATCGCTTCGGGCAAATGCCAGATGCCGAACTGGCAATGCGCGTTCTTCATCAGAACGACGGGTGTGAACGGCTCATTGTGCGCTTCCGCCGTCTTCTTCGCATCGAAGGCACGCGGGCGCAGCGGACCTTCGAAATCGCTCCAGCCGGTCGGTGGGTGCTTGTGATAGATGTGCGTGGCGGGTCCGAAGAAACCATCGCGCCCGATTTCGCGCTCATAGGTTCCAGCCGGCAGATCGGCATGCGCCTGTCGCGAGGTTTCGCCCTCCACGCGCGGGAATTCGATCCAGTTCTTGCTGCTCATCTCAGCGCGCCTCCGCGCTCGTGTCCTTGAGTACGCCGCGCTTGATCTGGTCGGCCTCGATCGACTCGAACAGCGCCTTGAAATTGCCTTCGCCGAAGCCCTGATTACCCTTGCGCTGGATGATCTCGAAGAAGATCGGACCGATGGCGTTCTGCGTGAAGATCTGCAGCAACAACCCGCTATCTTCCGGCGCACCGTCCATCAGGATCTGGTCGGTCTTCAAACGCGGCACGTCCTCGCCGTGGCCTTTGATGCGATTGTCGAGTCGCTCATAATAGGTGTCCGGCGTATCTTGGAACGCGACGCCTTTCTTGCGCAGCGACTCAACACTTTCGTAGATGTTGTCGCTGCCGAGCGCGATGTGTTGGATGCCCTCGCCTTTGTATTCTTCCAGATATTCGTGGATCTGCGACTTGTCGTCGGAGGATTCATTGATCGGAATGCGGATGTTGCCATCCGGACTCGTCATCGCGCGGGACTTCAAGCCGGTCAGCTTACCTTCGATATCGAAATAGCGGATTTCGCGAAAGTCGAAGAGCTTTTCGTAGAAGCCTGCCCACTTGTCCATATTGCCGCGAAACACATTATGCGTGACGTGATCAATATAGGTGAGACCTGCCCCCTCATGCGCGAAACCTTTCGAGGGATCGGTCGGCACAAAATCGACATCGTAGATCGAACGGTTGCCATAACGGTCCACCAGATAGATCGCACTGCCGCCGATGCCTTCGATGGCGGGAATGTTCAACTCCATCGGGCCAACCGCGTTCTGATGAAACGGAGTCGCGCCGCGCTCGAGCAATTTCTTGTAAGCAGCCGCCGCGTCTTTCACGCGAAACGCCATCGCGCAGGCGCTTCGGCCATGCGCCTTGGCAAAGCGCGCGCCATGGCTGCCCGGCTCGGCGTTGACGATGAAGTTCGTCTCCCCTTGGCGGTACAGCGTCACGTCCTTCGAGCGGTGTTTGGCAACCGCGCGAAACCCCATCTCTTCGAAGAATTCGCGCAACGCCGCGGTATCCGGCGCAGTGTATTCCACGAACTCGAAGCCGTCCGTTCCGATCGGATTTTCCCAGAGCTGCTGCGCCATCTTGTTCTCCTTGCGGGCGAGTCCGAGATAGTTTCATCTGAAACTATCTGCCGGTCAAGCCGCAAAGCTGGAACTTTGCGCGGATCGTATCAGGGAATCGCTTGCGGCCCGCGCACCAGTTTGCCGGGTAGCGCATTCGTCTGTTCGCCGTGGCGATAGGTGACTTCGCCCGACACGATGGTGGCGACGTAACCATCCGCGGTCTGCAGCAACCGCTTTCCGCCCGCCGGCAAATCGAAAGCCATCGCCGGCGTGTTCACGCGCAAGCGGTCGAAATCGATGACGTTGATATCGGCTTTCATGCCAGGCGCGATGACGCCGCGATCATTCAAGCCGACGGCGCGCGCTGTGTCCTGCGTCTGACGCTTCACGAGATAGGGCAGATCGAAGCGTCCGTGGCTACGGTCGCGGCCCCAATAAGAAAGCAGATACGTCGTGAAACTCGCATCCGAAATAATGCCGACATGCGCGCCGCCGTCACCCAGACCCATCAGCGTGTCGGGACTGGCGATCATCTCGCCGCAGCAATCGAGATTGTAGTTGGTGTAATTGGCGAACGGCGAAAACAGAAACGCCCTGCCCTCATCTTCCAGCAGCATATCGTACGTGAGATCGGCAGCGTCGCGGCCCAAGCGTTCCGCCTGATGCGAGATCGCCGTTTCGCGCGGCGGTTCGTAGTTCGGTGGATTGCCGAGCGGGTAGATTTGATCGAATTGCATCAGGCGTCGCGCCAATGGATGCGTCTGTTTCGCATCGTTCTCCGCCATAATAAGCGTCCGAAAAGACGGATCGCGCATCGCGGCGACTTTCTCCGCGAGCGGCTTGTCTTTGATAGCCGCGAAGGCTTCATGCGCGCTGAAGGGATTGAGTGTGCCTTGCAAGCCGAGCAGCAAACCGATGGGCCGTGGCGCGACTTGCCCGCGGATCGGCAAGCCTTCGCTCGCCGCTTGCGTGATCAGCGCGAGAAGCCCGCGCCAGCCGTCCGCATTGCTGCCAGCCTGCGCTAAGGAAAGCGACAATGGACGTTTCGACTGCTCCACCAGGCGCCGGATCATCGCGAATTCGGTCAGCGGATCGGGATTGTCAAAATCCGAGATCAATTCCATCACGCCGGAACCGGCGTCTGCCATGCCGAGCGCAATGCCCATCAGCTCGGCTTCCGTCGCACGCAAGCCTGGCGTCGGATCGCCGGTGGCCGTGCGGTGCAGAATGGTGCGTGAAGTCGACACGCCAATCGCGCCGGCGCGCATCGCATCCGCTGTCAGCGCGCGCATTTGAGCGATGTCCTGCTCGTTGGCCGCTTCCAGCGCCGCGCCGCGCTCGCCCATCACGAAGACGCGTAAGGCGCCATGCGCGAGTTGGGCGCAGATATCGATATCGCGCGGGCGCTGCTCCAGCGCATCGAGATAGTCGCCGAACGATTCCCAATTCCACTTGAGGCCTTCGTGTAGCGCCGCGCCCGGAATATCCTCGACGCCTTCCATTAATTCGATGAGACGGCCGTGGTCTGTCTTGCGCACTGGCGCGAAGCCGACGCCGCAATTTCCCATCACGGCAGTTGTTACGCCGTGCCAGCTCGACGGTTGCATGCGCGAATCCCACGTCGCTTGTCCGTCATAATGCGTGTGGATATCGACAAAACCCGGTGTTACGAGCAGGCCCCTGGCCTCGATTTCCTCCCGCCCCCGACCGGGAACCTTTCCGACCGCCACGATTTTACCATTTGATAGTCCTAGGTCGCATTCGCGGAGCGGGCCGCCGAGGCCATCGGCTATCGTTCCGTCACGGATCACCAAATCGAATTCGGACATGGGCTTGCACTCTGTATTGGCGTTTGCATCCAGCGTTTGCCCCCGCTCTTTGCTTGTCAAGCGCGAGGGGAAGCGGTTGCAGCCGCCAACCTTTTATGTGCCTTGTAGCCGTTGTTGATGAGGTTGGAATGGCGGGCGTGACGTTAGGGAAAGGCGCGGTGCGCGGGCAGATGCCTGCGCCAACGACCGTTCTGAACATGCCGGGCTTTACCGAATTCATCTCGCGCGAACGCGGATGGGCCCTGAAACTTGTCTGGCTGGTTGGCGCGCTTCTCGCGGCGACGTTGCTGACTGCCTTTCGAGCACGTGTCGGCATGCCGGCTGGCGGCGCACCGCTGCTGTTCTACCTTCCGGCGATCATTATCGTCACCCTCACCTGTGGCTTGCGCATCGGCATCGCATCTCTGGTGCTGACCACCTTGCTCGTGTGGTACGTGTTCCTGCCGCCGATTTTTGCCTTTGGCCCGCTTGCGCACGGCCAGATCGTCACGCTGTCATTGTGGACGATAGTTTCCAGCATCCTCGTCGCGATTTCGTACTTCTTGCGTATGTCGCTGCAGCAGCTTTGGCGCAGCGAGGCGCGCTATCGCAAACTCGTCGGCGTGACGTCGGACATTGTCTGGGTGACGGATGGCGGCGGCCACATTCATTTTCCGAACGACTCGTGGAGCCGCATCACCGGCATGGAGTGGCCGGCGTTCAAGGGCCGCAATTGGCTCAGCAGCATCCACGAAGAAGACCGTCCAGCTTTGATCCCGGAAGGCGTGAAAGCAGACGAAGCCCATCAAGTCGAGTTTCGCCTCTGGGATGCGACAGCGAATGACTGGCGTTGGTTTCGCTCGCGCGCCGTCGCGATCTACGATTCGAACGGTGAGATCACCGAATGGATCACCGCCATGCGCGATGTTCACGAGCCACGGCTCGCGCGTGAACGGACGAACATCGTGCTGGGGGAATCCCGCCACCGGCTGAAAAACCTCATCACCATCATCGACGCGCTGGCGAAAAGCTCCGCCGGCCGGGCCGCGTCCAATCCGGATACGGACGCCTTTCTCAAACGCTTTCTCGGACGTCTTCACGCGCTGAGCGCCGCCGCCGATCTGGCGCTTGTCGGGAACAACCGATTCATCGAACTGTCAGCTGTGATTCAGGCAACACTGGCGCCGTTCGCGGAGGGCCAGCATCTCATCCGCGTGGACGGGCCCGATTTGATCTTGCAGCAGGAAACCGGCGGCAGCATCGCGCTCGCGGTCCACGAACTGGCGACCAACGCGCTTAAATATGGCGCACTATCATCGTCTAGCGGCACCGTTTCGCTGACATGGGATGTGATCAACACGCCCGATGGCGAACGCGTGACCGTGACCTGGAAAGAGCATGGCGGCCCTGCGCCGCAGAAGCCGGAGCGCGAGGGATTTGGCACGCGCGTAATCCGCGCGGCACCAGCGCGTGAGCGCGAGGGAAAAGTGGATTTCGAATATCCGGCCGATGGGCTTCTCTGCCGTATCGCGTTTACCCATGCCAAACAGCCTGAAGAAGCGACCGCTTAGCCTAGCCGCGACAGCGCACTCACCACTTGATCGGTTTTCTCGATCGTCACCATGTGTCCGGCTTCGGGAATGGATACGAGCTCGGCGCCCTTGATCGCTTTCTTCCACGCCTGCGCATAAGCGGGTGGAATCAGCCGGTCGCTATCGCCCCAGATCAGCAACGTCTTCGCTTTGATGCGATAGAGCCGCGTGGAAAGCCCGCGCTCCGGAATCGGAAAGAGGATTTTTCCGGCCATGCCGAGCTGGCGCGCGTTTGTGATGAGAAAGCCTTTTAACCACTCCGGATCGTCGATGCGCGTGTTCGCGGTAAGCAGCGCCGCACCCGCGACCTCATCGTGGAACAGCAGCTTCGGATATTCATATGGCATTGTGGCGAAGAGATCTGGGATCGGGTGATTGTCGAGCCACAATCCCGCCGGCGCGATGAGACCGAGCCGGGTCACATCATGCGGCGCAATCGCCGCCATCTCTGCCGCAATCATGCCACCCATCGAATGACCGACAAGGATTGGGTCTTTCAAGCCAAACGCGTCGATCACGTCCCAGGTGTGGAGCGTGAAATCGAGCATGTCGCGAATGTCGGAGCATTCTTCGCTGTCGCCGTAACCCGGCAGCAGCGGCGCATAGAGGTGATATTTTTGGCTAAGCTTTTCGAGCAACGGGTCGCCCGGCAGCACGCCACCCGCGCCATGCAGAAACACCAGTGGCGTTCCTGAGCCGCCTTCGTAAAAGCGAACCGGAACGCGCGGCGCAGCAATCGTCTTGAGCGAGAGCGACATCTTATTCTCCCGCCATCATGGCGACATCGCGTTCCGCCGGAAGACTGCCCGGCTTCACTTGCGCAATCGGATGACACCAGAAGCGCGAATCATCCGCGTAGTCGGGGAACATGTTCTGCAGCTTCGGCATGACCTTTTCGGCGAACAGCTTGGTTGAATACATGCACTTTTCTTTCGGCATGTCGCCGACATGCATGAGACAGAAGATATTGCCGACGCGCAGCGTCTTGATGAGATCTTCCATACGCTGGCGCACCGTTTCGGGCGAACCGGCAATGACGTGTCCACCTTCGATCAGTTCTTCCCAGGTGACGTTCGCATAACCCTTCGGCGGCGCGTATTGCGATAGCGCACCGGTCTGGATGGTTTTGATCGTGCGGTAACCGGGCGCATCGGCGAAGCCCCCGAACACGTGCAGGCAGCGATTGTAGAAATAGAGAATGTGCTTCTCGTAGAGTTTGCGCGCTTCGGCGTCGGTTTCGGCAACGCAGATTGTTTGCGCGAACCCGGCGCGATAGGGCGAATTGTCGGGCGCGCCGCGCTCCTCAACGCGCTTCCAATAACCATCCATCAACGCTTTGGCGCGGATGTAACCGGAGAACGACAGGTAAGAATACGAATAGGTATTATCGATACAGAAGTCGTAGGTCTCGACCGACCCGCCGCCGGGAATGTGGATCGGTGGATGGGGCTTCTGGATCGGGCGTGGCCAGATATTCACATGACGCAGCTTTGTATAGCGGCCGTTGAACGCGAATGGATCTGGCTCAGCCCACGCCTTCATGATGAGGTCGTGCGCTTCCTGATACTTCTCGCGCGTCAGCGCCGGGATCTGGCCGTAACAGTAGTTCGTGTCCATCGACGTGCCGACCGGAAAACCCGCGATCAAGCGTCCGCCGGAAATACAATCGAGCATCGCGAATTCTTCGGCAACGCGCACCGGCGGATTGTAAAGCGCGATGGAATTGCCGAGCACGACGAGGCCGACATCTTTCGTGCGGCGCGCCAGACTAGCGGCGATGAGGTTTGGCGATGGCATGATGCCGTAACCGTTCTGGTGATGCTCGTTCACGCCGATGGCATCGAAGCCCACGGTAGACGCATATTCCAGAAGATCGAGATAGGTGTTGTAGACCTCGTGACTTTTCACCGGATCGAACAGCCGCGAGTCGATGTCTACCCACACCGATCGGTTCTTCTCCCGGAAATCGTCCGGAAGATAGGGCCACGGCATCAGATTGAACCAGGTGAACTTCATGGGCGTTCTCCGGTGTTTTGAATTTTGTCAGCTAGCGATGCCGAGGGCCGAGAGCGCAAAGTCCTTCGCGCTTTTGTAATCGGCCTTGCCGTTCGGCGCGCGCAGATTCACTTCGGAAATCAGAATGCGCTTCGGTGTTTTGTATCCCGCGAGCACGTTGCGGACGTGATCGCGCAGCGATTGCTCGTCGAATTCGCTGCCATTGGAGAGCTTCACCACGCCGGTGATCGCTTGCCCCCATTTATCATCCGGTACGCCCAGCACCAACGCGTCTTCTATAGACGGATGGGTCTTCAACGCCTCCTCCACCTCTTCCGGGAAGACTTTTTCGCCAGCGGTGTTGATACAGTTGTTGCCGCGGCCAAGCAGCGTGATCGCGCCGTTCTCATCGACGCGCGCGTGATCGCCGGGAATCGAGTAGCGCACATTGCCAATGGTCACGAACGTGCGCGCGGTTTTCTCCGGGTCTTTGTAGTAACCCATCGGTAGCGGGCCACCGAGCGCAACACGGCCGGACTGTCCAGTACCCGGCGGAATAACCTCGTTGTTCTCGTCGATGACGATGGCGTTCTCAAGCAGCTGGAACGACGCCGTCTGCACTTCGCTGTCCTTCGTCATGATGGACGCGCCCATGCCCATCGCCTCGGTGGAGGCGAAGCTGTCGGTAATGGTGAGATTGGGCATGTGCTTCAAGAGCCCCCGCTTCACTTCCACGCTCCACATCGCGCCCGACGACGACATCATCAGCATCGATGACAGATCGTACTTGCCGGGGTTTTCATCGAGATGCTGGAGCAACGGCTTGGCAAACGGATCGCCGACGATCGCCATGCTGGAGACGCGATTCTTCTCCACCGCCGTCCAGATCGCTTCGGGATCGAGCGAACGGTTGTCGACGGTCACGATGCAGCCACCGGACAGCATCGCTGTAGATGCCGAGATGAATCCTGTGCCGTGCATCATCGGACAGGCGGGCAAGCTCACCGGAGGTTGCGGCGCAGCCTTTACCATCATGGCAAACATTTCGAGGGACGAAGGCGCCACGCCGATAGTCCGCTCCAACCGATTGTGCCACAGCGTGCAAAGATCGCCGTGCCGCCACATCACGCCTTTCGGCATACCGGTCGTGCCACCCGTGTAGATGAAGAGCATGTCATCCGGCGAGCGCTTACCGCTGAGTTTCGAGCCGTCGCCTTCTGTCGCCAATGTTTCGTAGTTCTCGGCAAAGTCAGCCGTCGTCTCGCCGACTTCGACGAAGGCCTTGATTTGCGGCAGCTGATCCTTGATCTGCGCGACAGTGTCGCGGAATTCGCTGGAGTAGATCAGCGCCACGGCATCGGAATTGTCGAGTATGTAGCGAACCTCATCCGGCTTATAGCGGTAGTTCACATTCACATGGACAAAGCGGCCAAGATAACTCGCGCCGACGGCCTCCATGTACTCAGTTCCGTTACGTAAATAAAACGAGACCTTGTCGCCGGGCTTTGCGCCGCGCGCGGCTAGATTGCGCGCGATGTTGTTCATGCGCTTGCTCGCTTCACCCCAGGTGATGCGTTTATCGCCATGCACGAAAGCAGGCGTTTCCGGGTTCACGGCATCGCTGACGGCGTCAAGAATGTCGCCATAATTCCAAGGCATATCGACTCCCTGATACTGAATTCTTTTTGGCTTCTCGCGAGCGGCATATTCGCCTGCCCGGGGCCTTCGTCCGCCCATACTATCCCGCCAACCTCGTCATTCGCGCAAGCATTTCGAACACTTGCTTTTGGATGCCCGTGCCGCCCACTCTTTGGGCAATCGGGGGACGCATGACATTCGAGCCGACACTGGCATCGCTGAACGCACATCGCGTTCCGGAATGGTATGAGGACGCCAAGTTTGGCATCTTCATCCATTGGGGATTGTTCGCGATCCCCGGCTTTGCCACGCGCTCCGGCTCGATCTCGGATGCGTTTCGCGATCATTACGACACGGCGGTGGCGCGCACGCCTTATACCGAGTGGTACTGGAACGCGATCAAGGTGCCGGAGAGCGAGAGCGCCGCGCACCACCGCAAGGTGTGGAACGACCGTCCGTATCAGGATTTTCGCGAACCGTTTCTCGAAGGCCTGAAGCAATGGAAGCCGGATGAATGGGCCGCGCTCTTTGCCGAAGCAGGCGCACGTTATGTCGTTCTTGTAACAAAGCACCATGACGGCTTTTGCCTGTGGCCGAGCGCAGTCAAGAATCCCCATGAGAAGAATTGGTCCAGCCCGCGCGATATCGTCGGCGAACTGGCCGAAGCGGTGCGCGCGAAGGGCATGAAGTTCGGCGTCTATTATTCCGGCGGCATCGACTGGACGTTCAATCGCGAGCCCTTGCGCACGCTGGCCGATTTCATGGGCTCGGTGCCTGGCGGCGACTATCCCGACTACGCGGATGCGCAGACACGCGAGCTGATAGAGCGTTATCAGCCATCTGTGCTGTGGAATGATATTTCCTGGCCAACGCCTTTGCCGCGCGAGCTGGAATTGTTCGCCGACTACTACAACACGATACCGGAAGGCGTGGTGAACGATCGCTGGATGCCGGCGACGCCCGAAAGCGCGGCGATGCGCGATCCAAAAGTGCGCGCTACCGTCGATGCCAGCCTGAAAGCGCACATGGCGAACGCGCCGAGCAA
>DASZML010000049.1:0-9701 GCA_035551875.1 Rhizomicrobium sp. | reverse complement strand
AGCTTCCGCAGATCGTCATGCGCGCCGCGCGCGTGGTGCACGATACGGGGCATCGCGAACCGATCTGGATTCTGGGTTACGTCGCCGCGATCACGTTCGCGCTCGCCGCGTTGCGCTTTCTCTGGGTGTGGGCGTCGCTGCGCTTAACGCTGTTCCGTCACGGGCAGGATGGCGCACTGTCACGCGCACAACTTCGCGTCATCGGCGCCATCTCGCTCGCCGGCGTACGCGGCGCAATCACACTTGCCGGTGTGCTGACGCTGCCGCTTGCGCTGAACAACGGCGCCGAGTTTCCGATGCGCGGCCTGGCGATCTGTCTGGCGGCGGGTGTCATTATTGCATCGCTCGTCACCGCCAGCATCGGCTTGCCGCGTTTGCTCCGCGGGCTGGAACTTCCTCCCGATACAGAACATGAAGAGCAAGAGGATCGCGCGCGCGTCGCCTCCTCCGAAGCTGCCATCCGAGCCGTCGAGCGGCAGCTGCACGATCAGATACCAGGACGAAAGGATGCCGAGCTTTATGCAGACGCCGGATCGCGCGTGATGGAGCTTTATCGCCAGCGCATCGATGGCCGCGCCAAAATCGGCAAGGACGCGGAGGAAGCACGCATCCGCGACAGGATCGAGCGCGGATTTCGCCTTACCGCGCTGCGCGCCGAACGCGCCGAGATTTTCCGGCTCGCCCGTGCGCGGGCATTGTCCGACGACACGGCGCGCAGGCTGGTGCGCGAAATCGATCTTGCGGAGACGCGGTTCGGCGCTGGCTGATATTACGCGGCCGGCTTGACGTTCTCAAGAAATGTTCCTATTATGTTCTTCTGGCTGGAAGAGCGGCCAGCGCCTCCGGAGACACCGTTTCCGGGGGTTTTCTGTTTTGGAGGCGTGCGATGTCTGTTTTGATGAACAAGCGAAAGTCTAAGGGGCAAATCTCGACTTCAATTCCCCGCACTCCAGGAAGG
Organism: Rhizomicrobium sp.; assembly: GCA_035551875.1. Lineage (GTDB taxonomy): Bacteria > Pseudomonadota > Alphaproteobacteria > Micropepsales > Micropepsaceae > Rhizomicrobium. Next base: position 8,743 of record DASZML010000049.1, on the reverse strand, counting down.
GGGAGGGGGTAATCGGAATCCTCGGAACAATACGATGATGCGGAATCGCGCCGCCTACCAAATATAGCGACAAACGAATTTTGCAGAGCGAAACCAAACAACAAATGACCGACATTCTTCTCCGCCCTGCCCGCGTTTGGACCGGCGCTTTCGATTCCCCGAAAGACGGATGGGCGGTGCTGGTGCGCGGCAATCGGATCGCAGCAGTGAACGCGGCGGAGAAAATTTCGGCGACCGGCGCGAAGCCAATCGATCTTCCCGGTGCCACGCTGATCCCAGGATTGATGGATCTGCATTCGCATCTTTTTCTCTATCCCTACAACGAGACTCCGTGGGACGATCAGGTTCTCAAAGAGAGCGAAGCCTATCGCACCACACGCGCCGTTCGGCACGCACGCGACACGCTTAACGCCGGTTTCACCCTGCTGCGCGATCTCGGCACCGAGGGCGCCGGTTATGCCGATGTCTCGCTGAAGCGCGCGATCGACGAAGGCCTTGTGCCCGGCCCTCGCCTCGTCGTGACGACGCGCGCCATTGTCGCCGCGGGCGGCTACGCACCGATGCGCAAAAACTATCGCCCCGATTGCTGTCCGCATCAGGGCGCGGAAGAAGCCAGCGGTATCGACGATTGCGTGCGGGCAGTGCGCCATCAGGCGGCGCATGGCGCGGACTGGATCAAGCTTTATGCCGATTATCGCGTGGGCGTGAACGGCGAAACCGTACCGACTTTTTCGCAAGACGAACTCAACGCGATGGTAACAACAGCGCACGACCTTGGCCGCCCCGTCGCTGCCCATTCGATGCACGATGAAGCGATGCGCCGCTGCGTGGTTGCCGGCGTCGACACGATCGAGCATGGCTATGGCGGCCGCCGCGAAACCTTCCGCATGATGGCCGAGAAGAACATCGCGTTCTGCCCAACGCTCACCGTCGCAGAAGCAATCAGCGAATATTTCCACGGTTATGTGCGCGGATCGTCGAAATCGACGCCGCGCATGGAAGAAGCGGCCAATGCGTTTCGCTTCGCGCGCGAGGAAGGCGTCGTCATCGGTTGCGGCAGCGATGTCGGTCCGTTCGCGCACGGCACGAATGTGCGCGAGCTCGAATGGATGGTGAAGCTCGGCATGAGCCCGCGTGAAGCTCTGATGGCCGCGACATCCATCGCCGCGAAAATCATCCGCCGCGACGATCTGGGCGAAATCCGCGACGGCGCGCTCGCCGATCTCGTTGCGGTCGATGGCGATCCCCTCGCAGAGATTGGCGCCATTGCCAAGGTGTCCTTCGTCATGAAGGATGGTTTGGTTTTCCGCGGGGCTTCGGCATGAAAGTGTTCTCGAAAGTGCTGGCCGCGCTCGTCATCGGCACCGTGCTGGGCCTTTGCCTCACCTGGTTCGCGGTCGTCCGCGGCTCGATGCCGGGCGGCGTAAGCGATGGGCCGTGGAAGACCAATCTTCTGATCGGCAACACAGGCGGCGACATGGCGACGCGCGCGTCTGTCGCGGTGCACGGACTTCTCGCACTCAACCGCAGCGAGACCGTCTATTACACGACCGGGACCGACAGCGCGGGCAACAAGCTCGACGGCGCCTGCACCTACCGTATCGCCGGCCGCGATCCCGCCACGCGCTGGTGGAGCATCACGGCCTACGCCGCGGACGATTACCTGATCCCCAATCCGGCGCATCGCTATTCGGTGTCGAAGACATCCGTTGTGCATGAAGCGGATGGCACGTTCATCGCAACCGTTTCGCCCAAGCCCGCGCCGCAGAACTGGATCGCCACCGTCGGCGCGCGCTACAGCTTGACGCTGCGGCTCTATAATCCCGATCCCGCTGTCGTTCGCGATCCAGCGCATGCAACGCTGCCGTCCATCGTCAAGGAGCGCTGCCCATGAAAACGCTCGAATGGATCGGCTGGATCGTTCTTACGCTCGTGATCGCGTTTGCCGTGCATGTTGCCAGCGTCCGGTATCTGCCGAACGCCATCATGCACATTGCGATGAACAAGATGGGCACGGCGAACCAGATGCATCATGCGAAACGGCCCGACGAAACATCGCGCGGCGTGGTGCGGCCCTCGCCGGATCTGCTTTATTCCGCCTGCCCGTTCGATTTGTCGAAGGGCACGCTGGAAGTTCAGGCGCCCGTGCCGCCAAACACCTACTGGTCGGTGTCGGCTTTCGATTCCGAAACCAACAATTTCTTTGCGCTGAACGACAAGCAGATCGGCGGACAGCCGCTGGAGCTTCTGCTTCTGCCGCCCCATGGCGGACAGGAGCCGGCGATGCATATCGCAGGGCAGCTTGTGGTGCGCGCACCGACGCAGCACGGCCTCGTGCTTTTTCGTACCCTGATCAACGACGAAAAGAATTTTGCGAAGATCGACGCGGTACGCCGTCAGGCGACATGTGCGTTGTCGGGAGCGCCGCGCAAAGGCACGAGCAGAGGCGGTTGATGATGGGCCTGCAGCACATCATCGATGATCCGGAACAGCCGCGTAGGCTCGATCGGCTTGGAGAACAGGCCGTCGAACCCAGCTTCGCGGTAGGCAGCCTCGCTCCAATGCCGGTCGTTGTCGGTGATCGCGATGATCGGCACAGCCGGTCCGCGCCGCTTCACCGCGCGCATGCGGCGATAGCCACCGAGTTCGCCGGGTGCATGGCGGTCGATATCGATGAACACCATATCGACGGGATGTTCGCGGAAATAGGCGACAGCTTCGGCAGCGTTGCGCGCGAAGAGCGCTTCGGCCTCGATGACATCGAGGCAGGCTTGCATCAGCTTGCGCTGCAAATCGGTTTCTTCGACGCACAGAACACGCAGTGGCCGGTATCGCTTGGCGAGATCAATCATAGGAAGGCAATGGTACCCGCGCGGGCATGTTCCGCCCATCCGTCGCTTATGGTTAGCGAAAGGTTGACGCCATGAAATGGCCGCACGCATGGATGATTGCGTTTGCCGCCCTTCTCGCGGTTCCGGTGACCGCCGCGCCCACGCACATCACCTTCGTCACGGACTGGAAAGCGCAGGCCGAGCATGGCGGCTTCTATGAAGCGCAGGCGCTCGGCCTTTATGCCAAAGCCGGACTGGATGTGAAGATCATGGAAGGCGGACCTTCCGTGAACGTGCCGCAATTGCTCGCCGGCGGCGCGGCGGATTTCGGAATCGGCTCCAACGGATTTATCCCGCTCAACATGGTGCGCGAGGGCGTGCCGGTGCGCGCGGTGATGGCGGTGTTCCAGAAAGATCCGCAGGTTCTGCTTACGCATCCGCGCGGCGATGTGAAGACGCTCGCCGACATGAAGGGCAAGCCGATCATGATCGCGGACGAATCGACGGTCGCGTTCTGGCCGTGGCTGAAAGCGAAGTATGGCTACAGCGATGCGCAGATCCGCAAATACACATTCAACCTCGCGCCGTTTTTGGTTGATCCAAAAGCCATTCAGGAAGGCTATCTGACGAGCGAGCCTTACACGATCGAGAAGGAAGGCGGATTCAAGCCGCAAGTCTTCCTGCTCGCCGACAACGGCTATCCCGGTTACGCGAACATGGTTCTGGTGCCGCAGAAATGGATCGACGGAAATCCGAAAGCGGTGCAGGGGTTCGTGAAAGCAACGATCGAAGGCTGGCGGCAATATGTGTTCGGCAATCCGACACCCGCGAACACGCTCATAAAATACGACAACCCGGAGATGACGGCCGGACTGATCGCGCAAGCGATCCACAAGATGCGCAGCTACAATCTGGTGCAAGGTGGCGGCAATGCGCTTGGCAGTATGAGCGATGCGCGTTGGAAGACCTTTTTCGATACGATGTCGAGCGAAGGTCTTTATTCCAGAGCGCTGGATTACAGGAAGGCGTATGCGTTGCAGTTTGTCAGTCCGCACATGCACTACGAAATCCGTATCAGCTGCCCCGGCACGTGCCAGAAGCAATCTCCAGAGGAAAAGCAGAAAATTCAGGATGTGTTGAAAAAAGTCGAACAAAGCCAGCATTGAGAATATTGATTGAGCGCACTTTTAGTTCTTTCAAAAATTTCCAAAAGCTTCGAAAGCGGGCTGCAGGCGATTGCGGCGCTCGATCTGGATGTGCGCGACGGCGAGTTTCTGTCGTTGGTCGGGCCGAGCGGTTGCGGTAAATCCACCGCGCTTCGCATCATCGCGGGATTGATCGCGCCGACGACGGGCAGCGTGGAATGGATCGGCGTGAAGCCGGAAATCGGCTTCGTGTTTCAGGAGCCGACGCTGATGCCTTGGCGCACTGCGCTCGGTAACGCGATACTTCCGCTGGAGTTGAAAGGTATTGCACGCGGAGACGCGGAGGCGCGGAGCAGAGACGCGCTTGCGCGCGTCGGCCTCGCGGGATTTGAAAACGCCCATCTGCGCGAGCTTTCCGGCGGCATGAAAATGCGCGTTTCCATCGCGCGGGCTTTGGCCGCGGCACCGAAGCTGCTCCTGATGGATGAGCCGTTCGCAGCATTGGACGAACTCACGCGTCAATCGCTGAACGACGATCTGCTGAAGCTCGCGCGCGAAGACAATATTACCGTCGTCTTCGTCACGCACTCGGTCTATGAAAGCGCTTATCTCTCCGACCGCGTGATCGTGATGACGCCGCGGCCAGGCCGCGTGGAAGCCGACATCGCGTTATCGGCACCGGAAAACCGCACCGCCGATTATCGTCTCACGCCGCAATTCGCCGACAACGCGCGCAAGATCTCCACCGCGCTGTCTCAGGCGATGGGCAGGGCCGCATGAGCCGCGCATTGAATTACATCGTGCCGGTTCTCGTCGGCATCGCGGTGCTCGCGTTCTGGCAATGGGGCGTTGCACACTGGCAGGTGCCGCGCTTTGTGTTGCCTGCCCCGTCCGCCATCGCGCATTCCTTCTCGGACGACCGCGCGGAATTGCTGTCGGCGACGTGGACGACACTGTGGATCGTCATCGAAGCGTTTCTGCTAGCTCTGGTGAGTGGTGTTGCACTCGCCATCGTGTTTTCGATGAGCAAGATCGCCGAGCTTGCGCTTTATCCTTACGCGGTGATCTTGCAGGTGACGCCCATCGTCGCCATCGCGCCGCTGATCATCATTTGGGTCGGCTACGAGAATATCGACGCGGCGCTTTTGATCCTGGCGTGGATCGTCGCGTTTTTTCCGATCTTGTCGAACACAACGCTCGGTTTGCGTTCGGTGGATAGCAATTTGATCGACCTCTTTCGCCTCTACGGTGCATCGCGCTGGCAGATACTATGGAAGCTGCAAATGCCAAGCGCGCTTCCCTATTTGCTCGGCGCGATGAAAATCTCCGGCGGCCTCGCGCTGATCGGTGCCGTCGTCGCGGAGTTTGCCGCGGGCACGGGCACCGCTACTGGCCTCGGCTGGACGATCACCGAGGCTGGCAACCGGCTGCACATAGAGACGATGTTCGCCGCTCTGGCGATCCTGTCAGTCCTTGGGGTAGCAATCTTCTTTCTTCTGTCGGCACTGGAATGGGCGCTCCTGCATCGCTGGCATGAAAGCGCCGTTTCCCGCGAGAAGTGATATTACACACCTATATCTTGTTATTATGACAAATTTACACATCCAACATGTGATCTATTGAACTTCCACCCCGTGCTTGCGACTTTGTCCTTATGCCCGCCTCGCCCGCCATCCAGGTTCTGACCGCCAACCGCCTCCGCGACGGCGACGTCGTCTATTGGCGCAACGGCGCCTGGGTCGAAGCTTTCACGGATGCGGAAGTGTTCGCGGAAAAATTCGCCGCCGACACCGCCCTTGCCGCCGCGCAGAAATTCGTCACCGATCGTATCGTCGTGAACCCATATCTGTTCGGCGTGCGCGTCGACGGCGGACAAGTGCGCGCAATCGAGGAGCGCGAAATTATCCGCAGCGAAGGTCCGAGCGTGCGGCGCGATCTCGGCAAACAGGCGCGCGAGGCGTTCGATGTATCGATATGACGAATTCGACGCGCAGTTCGTTCGCGAACGCGTCGAACAATTTCGCTATCAAGTCGAGCGCCGTTTATCGGGTGAACTGACCGAAGACGAGTTCAAGCCGCTACGTTTGATGAACGGTTTGTATTTGCAGCTACACGCCTACATGCTGCGTGTTGCCATTCCTTACGGAACGTTGAGCGCCAGGCAACTTCGCATGCTCGCGCATATCGCGCGCAAGTACGACAAGGGCTATGGCCACTTCACGACCCGAACCAACATCCAATATAATTGGATCAAGCTGGTGGACGTGCCCGAAATTCTCGCCGATCTGGCGAGCGTCGAAATGCATTGCATCCAGACCAGTGGAAACTGCATCCGCAATGTGACTGCGGACCAGTTCGCCGGCGCGACCGATGAAGAGATCGAAGATCCAAGGCCGTTGGCTGAGATCATCCGGCAGTGGTCTTCACTCCATCCGGAGTTCGTGTTTCTGGCGCGCAAGTTCAAAATCGCGGTCGGCGCAACCGAGAAAGACCGCGCAGCCTTGCTGTTTCACGACCTCGCAGTTCAGATCGTGAAAAACGCAGAAGGCCGTGTGGGCTACAAAGTTTATGCGGGTGGCGGCATGGGTCGCACGCCTTATTTGGCGCAAATCATGAGCGAGTTCGTCGAACGCGAGGACATTCTCGCCTATCTCGAAGCCGTACTGCGCGTGTATAATCAGGACAGCCGCCGCGACAATATCCATAAGCAGCGCATAAAAATTCTCGTCAATGCTATCGGCGTCGAAGAGATGCGTCGCCGCGTCCAGCGCGAGTTCGATGAGATCAAATCCAACGGCACGCTGCAGCTTCCGCAGCAAGAACTGGATCGCATTGCCGCTTACTTTGCGCCACCCGCTTTCGAGGACTTGTCGGATGGAGAGCCATCATCGCTCGATCCGACCTTCAAAGACTGGTACCGCCAGAGCATCAGCAAACACGGTCAGCCCGGCTATGCCATCGCTACGATTTCATTGAAGCCGATCGGCGGCGTTCCGGGCGACGCGAACGACCACCAGCTCGACGCCATCGCCGATTTGATGGAAGAATTTGGCATCAGTGAAATTCGCGTCAGCCACGAGCAGAATCTCGTGCTTCCGCATGTACGCAAAAAAGATCTGGCGGCAGTCTACAAGAAGTTGAAAGCCCTGAAATTGGCGACGCCCAACGCGGGTCTTGTCACCGACATTATCGCCTGCCCTGGCCTCGACTATTGCGATCTCGCCAACGCTCGTTCAATTCCTGTCGCGCAGGACATTGCCAAGCGGTTTGCCGATCTGGACCGCCAACACAAGATCGGCGAGCTCAAGATCAAGATTTCGGGTTGCATCAACGCCTGCGGTCATCATCACGCCGGGCACATCGGCATTCTCGGCGTGGATAAGAAGGGCGTCGAATATTATCAGCTGCAGCTCGGCGGCTCCGGCGCAGAAGATGCGAGCATCGGCGATGTTATGGGGCCTGGCTTCACGGCGCGCGATATCGGGCCGGCCGTAGAGCGCGTGATCGACACCTATCTGCAGCTTCGCGAAGATGGCGAGCGTTTCCTCGACACATACCGCCGCATCGGCATGGAACCGTTCAAGAACATGGCCTATTTGGAACAGACTTATGCCGCTCATTAAGAACGGCGCGTTTGTCGAAGATAGTTTTGTGACGGTTGCCGACGACGTCGAACTGCCGACGAACGGTGCAATCGTCTCGTTGGCGCGCTTTCAAAAAGATCGGGACACCCTCCTTGCGCGCAATGCGCCGCTGGGCATTCAACTAAAATCCGCAGAATCACCAGAGACACTCGGCCAGGACGTTCATCGACTGTCGCTCATCGTTCTGGAGTTTCCGGTATTTCGTGACGGCCGGGCATTCTCTTGGGCGCGAATGCTGCGCGAGCGGCTCAGATTTACCGGCGAGATTCGTGGCACCGGTCACTTTCTGTATGATCAGATCAGCTATATGAGGCGCGTCGGTTTCGATGCGTGGGACGTGGCGGATGGCTTCTCGCTCGAACAGTTCGAACGCGCATTACACGAAATGACAAATGTGTATCAGCCAAGTGCCGATGGCCAAAAGACCATCCGGGATTTGCGCGCGCAGCGTACATCGTGATCGCGCATACTTGACCCCCTGACCTTGCGGCCCTACACCGCCCGCGTCATTCCGGGGTTATCCCTCTATGAACGTGCGTCCTGCCGATTTGCCGCGCTTCGCCGACATCGCCAGCGTCATCGAAAAGCTGAAGCCGAGCGAGCCGACTTATGTTCTGCATCCAGCGAAGTTCGCCGTCGCGGCGAAACGCTTTCTGGATTCATTTCCCGGCGACACGCTGTTCGCGATCAAAGCGAATCCGCACCCGCACGTTCTCGACCTCGTCTACGGATCGGGGGTCCGGCATTTCGATACGGCTTCCTTGCCCGAAGTCGAGCTTGTGAAAAGCCGTTTCCCAGATGCCGTTTGCCACTTCATGGCGCCAGTGCGCGCCGTCGGCGCAGCGAAGGCTGCCTTCAACAAATATGGCGTGACGGACTACGTCGTCGATTGTGACTACGAGTTGGAGAAGCTGCTCGGCGAGGTCGGCGACGCGAAGAAGCTGCGCATTTTCGTGCGCATTTCGACGCCGCTCGGCGGGGCGCTACTTGAACTCTCCAGCAAATTCGGCACGACGCCTGACGATGGTGCACGGCTGTTGAAGCGCGTTGCAGAGTCCGGCGCAGCGCCGGGCATCACCTTCCATGTCGGATCACAATGCCTTTCACCTTTCTCGTACGCCCA
>DASZML010000048.1:0-7508 GCA_035551875.1 Rhizomicrobium sp. | reverse complement strand
GGCGATCCGGATATGACGCTGCTCTTTAGCCGGCGCACGACGCTGGAACTGATCTTGCGGCGCTACGCGGCGAAGTTGCCCGGCATCAGCTTCATCAGCGATGCGGGTGTGCGGGGCATGATTACGCGCCGAGAAAATGGAAAGCTTATCGTCGAAGGCCTGAAGGTCGAGCGCAATGGCGTCGTAGAAGACATGCGCGCCGATGTCGTGGTCGACGCCACGGGCCGCAACACGGTGTTTCCCGAATGGATGCGCGCAGAGGGCGTGGACGTGCGCGAAGAATCCAATCCCTGCGGCATTCTCTATTTCACGCGGCATTATCGTCTGCGTGATGGGCAGGATGAGCCTCCGATGGACGGTACCCCCGGCGGCGGCGATCTCGGCTATATCAAGTTCGGCGTCTTCATTGCCGACAACCGACACTTCTCCGTCACGCTCGCAGTGCCTGAAATCGAAACGCAGCTTCGCACCGCGGTGATGAAGCCAGAAACGTTCGATGCGATTTGCGTGGCGCTGCCCGGCGCCGCACGCTGGATCGATCCGCAACGCGCGGAACCTGTCACCCCTGTGTATGCGATGGGCGCTTTGCAGAATGTCTGGCGGCACTATCTCAAGGACGGCGAGCCGCAGGTGTTGAACTTCTTCCCGCTCGGCGACGCGGCGGTCAGAACCAACCCGCTCTACGGCCGCGGCTGTTCGAGCGGCGTGGTCGAGGCACATATCCTGCGCGATGCGCTGGATGCCACACGCGATCCGGCGGAGCGGGCGCGCATCTACGACCGGCAATTTAAAAAAGCGATCCGTCCCTATTTCGACTCGATGGTCACGCTCGATCTGCAAGCGATCCGCCGCGCTGAGCATGAGCGCGATCCGAACTACAAACCGGGCCTACGCGCGCGGGTGATGAAAAGCTTTGCCGACGACGGACTCGTCCCCGCGCAACGCGCGCATATCGAAGTCAGCCGCGCTTTCAGCCGCATCTTCCACATGCTGGATGAGCCGACTGCGTTCCTGAAACGCCCGGCGATCATGGGCCGCATTCTTTCAACATGGGCGCTGTCGAAAGCGACGAAGAAGGCGCGCGATTTATATCCACCGAAGATAGGGCCGGAGCGCGAAGAAATGTTCGCGCGCGTCAACATCGCGGCCTAAGCAATTTCGAAAACCGAAGGGGAAACGCCAATGCCTTTGCTCGACATGCCCGCGCCCAAGATGATCAAGACCAACGGCATCGACATGGGTGTCTACGAAGCCGGGCCGAAAGACGGCGTGCCGATCGTGCTGTGCCATGGCTTCCCAGAACTGGCGTTCTCCTGGCGCTATCAGATCCGCGATCTCGCCGCCGCGGGTTTCCATGTTCTGGCGCCCGATCAACGCGGCTACGGCCTCTCCTCGCGGCCCGAGAAGATCGAAGACTACGACATGGCGCATCTGACCGGCGATCTCGCCGGGATGCTCGATGCGTTCGGAATCAAGAAAGCGGTATTCGCGGGTCACGATTGGGGCGGCATCGTGGTGTGGAGCATGCCGTTGCTGCATCCGGATCGCGTGTCCGGCGTGATCGGTGTCAACACGCCGTTTCTCGCGCGCCCGCCGATCGATCCCATCATGGGCATGCGCGCGCTCTATGGCGAGAACATGTACATCGTCTTTTTCCAGCAGCCCGGCGTGGCTGATGCGTTATTGGCGAAGGACACCGGCAAGACTTTTCGCTTCTTCATGCGCAAAGGCGGCGCGACCGCGGATGAATACGCGAAGCTGCCCAAAGAACAGCGCAATCTCGAACTCGTCCATGCGCTGCAATCGGACGAAAGCCTGTGGCCGGGCGAGTTGGTCATGCCGAAAGAAGAGCTGCAGTTCTTCATCGATACATTCGAGAAGACCGGATTCACCGGCGGCATCAACTGGTATCGCAACTTCACGCGCAACTGGGTGGAGAGCGGCAAGATCGAACAGAAAGTGCATGTCCCCGGCCTTATGATCATGGCGGAGGACGATGTGGTGCTCTCGCCCGCGATGGCCGATGGCATGGAGCGTTTCGTGCCCGATCTCGAGAAAGTGCTCATCAAGAAATGCGGGCACTGGACGCAGCAAGAGCATCCGCAAGAAACGAGCGACGCGATGATTGCGTGGCTGAAGCGTCGCATCCTCAAATGAGTCCGGCACTCGTCTTCAACATCGCCAACAACGGCATCCTTCTGTTCTGGCTGCTGCTGATCATGGTGCCGCGCATGCGCGTGACTGAAGTGCTGGTCCATTCGGTTGCGGTGCCCGTTATCCTCGGCCTCACCTATCTGTGGCTTATCGTGGAGGTTCTATTCTTCGGTGCCGGCGTGCCCGGCGCGAGCTTTTCGTCGCTCGCGGGCGTGATGGCGTTCTTCACATCGCCCGTGGCTGCGACCGCCGGATGGATTCACTATCTGGTGTTCGACCTTTTCATCGGCGCATGGGAGTCGCGCGACGCACAACGGCGAGGATTGTCGCATATTGCTGTCGTGCCCTGCTTGGTTGTGACGCTTTTGTTCGGGCCCATCGGCTTTCTGCTCTATCTCGCTTTGCGCGCCATTTTCGGTAAAGGCGGATATCCGCTGGCCGAGGCCGCCTAGGCGTTTCGCTAGCGGGCCGGTAAACTCACCGATTCATGGACGGGAACGTCGATACATTTTCTTATGCAGAGCCCGCCGATCCGCGGCTTAAGAAATTTATCATTCGCCTGATCGAGCGGATGACGGGCCAGCCGTATCTCAAATCGCTCTATGACGACCGCTTCGCGCAGCGCAAACCCGGCGAGAGCTTCTGGGATCTGGCGATCCGTCTGCTCGACTTGCATGTGGCGACAAATGAGGACGCGCTTTCCCGTTTGCCAAAAACCGGACCGTTGGTCGTCGTGGCAAACCATCCTTTCGGCGTTCTGGATGGCGTCATCGTCTGCCATCTCGTCAATCGCGTGCGCGGCGATTTCCGGATTCTGACCAACGCGGTGCTCAACCGCGCCGATGAAGTGAAAGAATATCTGCTTCCCGTCGATTTCACCGAATCAGCTGAGGCGTTGCAGACCAATCTGAAATCCCGCGCGACCGCGAAGCATCATCTGCTCAATGGTGGCTGCCTGATCGTGTTTCCGGCGGGAGGTGTCTCAACCACGCCGAAACTCTGGGACAAAACCGCTGTCGATGCCGAATGGAAGAGCCTCACCGCGCGGCTCATTTCCCAGGGCAAAGCGCCCGTGGTGCCGATGTTCTTCGCGGGCCAGAACTCGCGCCTGTTCCAATTGGCGAGTCACCTTTCACTGACGTTGCGGCTCTCGCTTCTGTTCAAGGAAGTGCATGACAGCATCGGCCGTGAGGTCATGGTGCGCGTGGGCGATGTCATTCCGTTCGAAACGCTCGCGAAGATCGAAGACCGCCAGCAGATCATGAGCGTGCTGCGCGAAGCGACCTATGCGCTGGGTAAGGACTTGCCACCCAAGCGCAGCCGCGCCAAAACAGCGAAATGACCACCAAGCCGCGCGTCGGCCTTTTCATCACCTGTCTCGTCGATCTGATGCGGCCCAGTGTTGGTTTCGCAGCGGTGAAACTACTCGAGCAAGCCGGCTGCGAGGTGTCCGTTCCCGAAACGCAAACGTGCTGCGGGCAACCGGCTTGGAATTCCGGCGCAGACAAAGACGCTGCCGCGATCGCGCGTCAAGTCGTCGATGCATTCGAAGGCTGCGATTACGTGGTTGCGCCCTCAGGTTCCTGTGCCGGCCAGCTTCGCAAATACCCGGACGTGTTACGCGATGATTCAGCTTATGCGGTGCGCGCAAAGGCGCTGGCGACGAAGAGCCACGAATTGCTTTCGTTTCTCATAAACATACGCGGGATGACAAGCGTCTCGGCGCATTGCGCGACGCGTGCCTGTTATCACGATAGCTGCTCGTCGCTGCGCGAGATGGCAGTGAAATCCGAACCGCGCACGCTTCTCGGTTCGGTTGATGGCCTGACGATCAGCGAATTGAAGGAACCAGACGTCTGCTGCGGTTTCGGCGGATTGTTCAGCGTGAAATATCCAGATATTTCCGAGCGCATGGCAGACGACAAGATCGCCGATGTAAAGGCCAGCGGCGCGGAACTGCTCACCGGCGGCGATCTCGGATGCTTGCTGCATCTCGCCGGTCGCATGGAGCGGCAGGGCGTGAACGTCAAAGTTCGTCACGTCGCGGAAATCCTCGCGGACATGACGAACGATCGCGCGCTGGGCGAGCCATGACACAAGACCCCCGCGCCTTTCCGCAAAGCTCTCGAGCAGCATTGCATGACGAAAAGCTGCGCACGGCGCTGGAACGTCTCAAAACACATTTCCAGCAAGGCCGCGCCGACGCCATTGCGCGGTTTGGCGGGGATTGGGAAGCTTTGCGCGAGCAGGGCCGCGCCATCCGTGATTATTCCCTCACCCATCTCGATACGCTGCTGGAACAATTCGAGCGCAACGTCACTGCGCGCGGCGGCCATGTGCATTGGACGCGCGATGCGAAGGAAGCGCGCGAAATCATCCTCGGCATTCTGAACGAGGTCGGCGCAAAGACCGTTACCAAGGGCAAATCGATGGTGAGCGAGGAAATCGCGCTCAATCCGTTTCTGGAAGCAAATGGCATAACGCCGATCGAAACCGACCTGGGCGAATATATCATCCAGCTTCGCAAGGAACCGCCAAGCCACATCATCGCGCCGGCGTTTCATCTTCACAAAGAACAAGTGGCCGAGACATTCCGTGCCGCGCACACATTACTGCCAGCGAATCGCAATCTCGAAGAACGCACGAGCCTCGTGGCCGAAGCGCGCACGATGCTGCGCGCCGCGTTCGAAAGCGCAGACGCCGGTATCACCGGCGCGAATTTCCTCGCGGCGGCGGAAGGCGCTGTCGTCCTGGTCACCAATGAGGGCAATGGCGATCTGACGCGGCTCTTACCAAAGACACACATCGTCGTCACAGGCATCGAGAAGGTCGCGCCCGATCTGAATGACGTCGCGGCGTTGCTCCGCTTATTGCCACGCTCGGTTACGGGTCAGGACATCACGTCCTATGCCACGATGATGTTCGGTCCGGTGAACGAAGGCGACGGCCCCCGCAATTTTCATGTCGTGCTGGTGGACAATGGCCGCTCACGCCTCATCGGTAGCGAAGCGGAGGATGTTCTGCGCTGCATCCGCTGCTCCGCCTGCATCAATCACTGCCCGATCTATGGCGCGGTCGGCGGGCACGCCTATGGCGCGACTTATCCCGGCCCCATCGGCGCCGCACTCAATCCTGGGCTGATGGGCGTGGCGATGGCAGCGCATCACGCCAACGCGTCCACGTTTTGCGGACGTTGCGCGGAAGTGTGCCCGGTGAAAATTCCTCTGCCCACGATCATGCGCCACTGGCGCGCGCGCGAGCATGCGAGCGGACTGGCACCGAAATCTTTCACGGCAGGCTTGAGTGTGTGGTCGTTCTTGGCGCGCCGGCCCGCGCTCTATCGCAAGGCGACCAGGTTCGCATCGCGCATGTTGCGCATGATCGGCAACAAGCGTGGACATATCCGCGCCCTGCCCTTGCCGCGCGGATGGTTTGCCGTGCGCGACATGCCCGCGCCGCAAGGCAAGACCTTCCACGAGCTCTGGAAGGCGCGGCGATGAGCGCGCGCGACGACATTCTGGGCGCGATCCGCGCGCAACGCGTCCGCAGCGCGCCCCGCCCGCCGCAATATGTGCCGCCGTCATCGCCGGACGATCTCGTCAGGCAATTCACCGAACACGCGCGAGCCATCCATGCCGAAGTGCGCGTTCTCGAAAGCGAGAGTGATATCGCTGGCGCCGTAGCCGATTTGTTGCGGGCGAAGAACCTGCCTGCGGCAATACACGCCGTGCCGGACATGACGCTGCCCGACCTCGGTGCCATCGAGATTTCATCGGCGCTGCCCGGCCCAGACGATGCGGCCGTCACACGGGCGCCGTTTGCCATCGCCGAGACGGGAACGCTTGCCTATCCTGCACGCGCCGATGCGCCGGCGGCTTGGCACTTCCGTCCAGGTTTCGAGATCGCGATCCTGCGCGCGTCCGACATCCTGCCGCATATGGAAAATGTCATCGCGCGGGTGAAAGCCGGCACGCTGCCGCACACCATCAACTTTGTTAGCGGGCCCTCGCGCACCGCCGACGTCGAGCAGACGCTCGAACTCGGCGCGCATGGGCCAAAGGCGCTGGCGATATTGATTATCCGCGACTAAACCGCCGCGACGGTCAGATGACCGATGCGATCGGTCAGCTTGTCCATCAGCCGATTGAGCGCCTTCCGTTCATCCGGCGTCAACGCACCAAGCAATACTTCTTCCAGATGCAACGCCAGCGGCGCGACGTCGTCATAAATCGCTCGGCCTTTGACCGACAGCGACAACCGCGAGACCCGCCCATCGCTTTCGTCGGCATCGCGATTTACGCGTCGCGCTTCGACGAGCGATGCGACGGCGCGGCTCACTTGCACCTTATCCATCGCCGTGCGCGCCGCCACTTCGCGCGCGGACAATCCCGCTGATTGCCCCAACACCGCGATGATGCGCCATTCCGGCACACTCAATCCGAAACGATCGGAATAATGCCGCGCGATTTCATCCGACACGCGGTTCGACAACACCGATAGGCGGTAAGGCAGAAAGGTATCGAGATCGAGCCGTGTCTTCGCATCACTCGGCATCGGGCTGGTTCTTCGGCAAAGCAGCATCGAACGCCGGATTAGCGAGCGCGTGCGTTTCGATGCGCGCAATCGTCGGCCAGGCCGCAATATCGAGATTCGCGCGCCGCGCATTGGCGACCTGTGGGATGAGGCAGATGTCGGCAATGGTAGGTACATCGCCATGGCAATAGGCGCCAGTCTCCGCCGACGTCGCCAGGATCTTCTCGATGGCGTCGAAGCCCACCGTGATCCAATGCCGCTGCCAGGACAGCACATCCTCGTCCTGCGTTTTGAACGTACGCTTGATGTATTGCCCGATGCGCAAGTTGTTTACCGGATGGATATCGCAAGCAACGGCATACGCAATCTCGCGGCAATACGCGCGGCCATGCGCATCGGCGGGCAATAGAGGCGGCTGCGGCACGATCTCGTTCAGATATTCGATGATCGCCAGCGACTGTGTGATCGTATGGCCATCATGCACCAGTGCCGGGATCAATTCCTGAGGATTGATCGCCTTGTAATCAGCGCTGTGTTGTTGGCCGCCGTCTTTGAGCAAGTGAATGAAGCGCTGCTCCGGCTTGATGCCTTTCAGGTTTAACGCAATGCGCGCGCGGAACGCGGCGGAAGAACGGAAATAGCCGTAGAGCGTGAAATCACTGCTCATATTTCTGCACCACTTGGTCGATCGCGCCGAAGATGGACTTGCCGCCGAGATCGAACATCTCGATGCGGATGCGATCGCCAAACTTCATGAATGGCGTGATAGGCTTACCGCTTTCGATCGTTTCCAGCGTGCGCTTTTCGGCAAGACATGCCGA
>DASZML010000047.1:0-1787 GCA_035551875.1 Rhizomicrobium sp. | reverse complement strand
CAGTGCCTTCCGCATTCGGGAACAGCGTCGCGGGGCATTTCGCGCCCAGCGGAATTTGCCTCGATGGCGGCGTGACGAGTTGGCAAGTGCGATTGCCGTCCGCTGTGAGACACATCGGCACTTTCCACTGCCGCGCCACCGGCGTGATGCCGACGTTTGCATATGGCGATTCTGCGACTGTGGCGCTCACATCGCTTTGGCCACACTCCAGCGCCGTGGTTAGCAGCGGAATACCCGGCTGGTCGATGAAGTTGTGGAAAGCTTCGACGATTTCCGGATGATTTGTCGTCGTCGCGATGGTGTTGATGAAGTCATCTGCCGTGGCATTGCCGAAAGCGAATTTGGTCAGATAGGCATGGATGCCCTTCTGCCATTCTTCCTGACCGACATAGGCCTCGAACATGGCAAGGACGGCCGCGCCTTTGGAATAGGTAATGTCGTCAAACGCGTTGTCGATATCGTCCTGGTTACGGACAGGATTGTGGATCTGGCGCGCGTTTGGCAGTTCATCGAGACGCATCACGGATTCGGACCCGTTGAGAGTCTCGCGGCCGAATTCCTCATCCGGCTTCACAAGGCTGGAGATTTTGTACTCCATCCAGGTCGCGAAGGATTCATTGAGCCAGATATTGTCCCACCACGTCGGCGTCACCAGATCACCGAACCATTGATGCGCGAGCTCATGCGCCTGAACCGAGAGGCTGGAGCGCTTTTGATCGAGCGGTGCGTCCGGACCCATGAGCAGGAGTTGTTCGCGGAATGTCACCGCGCCCGCATTCTCCATCGCACCCGCCGCAAAGTCGGGCACCGCGAGGATGTCGAGCTTTTGATAGGGATAGGCCACACCGTAATAGTTCTCGAGCGCGGCAACGACCGAAGGCGTTAGCGACAATGCATATTGCAGCCGCGCGCCCTGGCCCTTCGCGGTGACACCACGCAGATGAACCGGATGATCGCGAAACTGGTTTGCGGGAATGTCGCCAGCATCGACAATATCGAGCGGACCGACCGCGAGCGCGACGAGATAGGTCGGCAGCGGCTTGGTCTGCTGGAACGTCCAACGCAGCATCGAATTGCCCGCACCTGTATCGTTGACCACCGGAGTGTTCGCGATGACCTTGTCGTCCGCCGGCGCGATGACCGTTACGTCGAACGGCGTTTTGAAGCCGGGCTCGTCGAATCCTGGAAATGCGCGGCGTGCATCAGAGTTTTCAAACTGTGTGAAGGCATAGCGGTCGCCATGATCGACAACTTGGTAGAGGCCGGCGAGCGATTGGTCATACGGCGCATCATAATCAAACACGAGTTTGGCTTTGCCCGCCGGAACGGTATCGGCGAAATTGAGATACGAAACACCCGTCGGATCGACTTGCGAATACGCTGCGGCGATCGTCTTGCCATTTGGTAGCGAGACGCGAGCCTTGGTCACATGTAGATCCAGGCCGTCAATGAACAGCGTCTTGCGCGCGCTGGCGAAATTGACATCGATTTCAGTATGGCCGGTAAACCGATCCTGCCTGGGATCGATTGTCAGCGTGATCGCGTAGTGCGACGGAATTGCGTCGCGCGGCAATTGCGCTTGCGGCACCGCCACGTTGGGTTTCGCGGCGGCGGGCTGAGAGGTTTGCGCTGTCTGCGTTTGCCTTGCGGAATGGTTCTTGCCGCAAGCAGAAAGCGTGGCGAGCGCTGCAAGCAGCGCGACAGACAATTTCAATTTGGACATAGCGAAACGCGGGCGGGAGTTACGATGTCAGCTTACCCAAAACCCGCGTTTCGCCAACCTTGCA
>DASZML010000046.1:0-14799 GCA_035551875.1 Rhizomicrobium sp. | reverse complement strand
GACTGCGCTTCGGTAAGACGATCGCTCTGCGTCGTGTTATTGCTATCGACGACATCACTTCGCGTCGCCACGTCCTGGTAGAAGTTTGCGGCATAGTTCGTCAGGGATGTTTTCTGCGCCGCCATGTTTCCCGACGCCGGGATAGAAAGCGTTTTATTCGCCAAGTTCTGGAAGGCAACCAATCCGCTGGCGTCGCCAGAACCCACTATCTGGTCGCCTGCGACGGTGGTCGAAGTGATATTGGGCTGCGCAAATGGCAATCCGTTGGCGCCGGATGAGATCGCGGACGTCACACTGAAGCCCTGCGCTTGCGCCGCTTGTTGGTTGGTACCGAGACCGAATAGCTCGGTGAAACTCATGCCTGTCGTGCCGCGCGCAGTCGTGTCGCTTGTCACGTTCAAGCTGTCCCCGGCGTTCGCGGCTGACGGCGTCATCACAAGCTGACCGCTGGAATTGAGATTGAAAGTCGCTGCGCCATTGAACGATGTGTTCAGCGCGCTGATCACATCGCCAACGCTCATGCCAGCGGTGATCGATACGGTCGCTGACTTGTCGACGTTGCCGTCTGCGTCCTTCAGCGCAAAGCTCATCGAGCTTCCCGCCGTCAATCCGCTGGAGTCCGAAGCCGAAAGACCGGTCGGCAAAATGGATGGAGCGGCCGACTGAAATACATCGTTCAAGCCAAAGAACTGTGAAAAGCCCACGCCGCCGCGGCTGGATGGGGTCGTCGCGTCGTCTTGGACGGCAACGCCATCGGTGCCGTTGGCTGCAACCGTCAACTCGCCATTCGTAAAGCCGGCAGTGCCGTTGGAGCCGAGTGCCGAGTTCAATGCTGTGGTGAAACTGCCGATGGTCGAGCCGATACTCTGCGAGGCGCCGCCATCGACCGAAAGTGTGCCGTTGGTGAAATCGATATCGACGCGCGAAACGAGATTGCCGCTCGAATCCGTCACGGCAACCGTAGTCTTGCCGGAGAAGTTCAAGGCGTCCGTGGAAAGCAACCCAGTGTCGCGCCCCGTAAGCGATGACGCAGGTGGATAAGCGCTGCTCGCATTGCTCACATTGTTGAACGCAAGCGCGGTTTGCTGCGCGAAGGTGCCAAGCTCCGACATCAGTTGCGGCAACTGGTTGTCGCGCATATCGAGCAGCCCCGCGAGCGAGCCGGAATCGATGTGCGAATCCAAAGACTGCGATGGGCCAATCGGTTGACCGCTAGCGCCGTTGATGTTCGTGAGCTGGATCGAACTGTAAGTGCCGTTCGTGCTGCCTGGCGAATACGAAAGCTGAGCGTAGGAATCGCCGACGAGCGACGTGCCGTCGTTCGTCATAACTGTGACGCGGCCGTCGGACTGCTGCACCGTCTTTACGCCAATATATTGCGACAAGTTCTGAACCTGCTCGTCACGCTGGTCGAGAAGACCGGACGAGTCGTCGCCCGACAGACTTGCGCTGTGAATTTGCTGGTTGAGTTGATAGATCGATTGGATGATCGAATTGACGGTGCTGATCGAGGATCCGATCTGGCTATCGGTCTGCGACTGTAAGTTCGTCAGATTATTGGCAGTCGTCGAAATGGTCGACGCCAAGCCCTGCATCGATGTCAGAACCCCTTGCTGGCTGGCGCTGGAGTTAGGCGAAAGCGATGCACTTGATAGAGCCGAAAACACATCGTCTAGCTGCGAGCCAAGCGATGTGCCATCGCCCGGCTGACCGAGCAGACTGTTCAGCTGCGTGAACAAAGTATTCTGCGTGCCGTATTTGGAAGAGCCGGCATTGGCCGAGAGCACTTGCTGCGTCTGGTACTGATCCACGACGCGCTGGATGTCGGAGAGTTCGACACCGGTGAGTTGCCCGCCGGCAACTTGCGTGGATTCGTTCGCCACACGGCGCGCATAGCCGGGCGTATTGAGATTGGAGACGTTGTTCGACACCACGCGCAGAGCCGCGGTGTTGGTCTGTAACGCCGACAAAGCGCTCGACAGGATACCGTTGATGGACACGGGATTTCCGCTCCAAATACTTTTCGCCGAAGCAAAGCTCGCAAGCGATGTGCCAATTAAAATCGAGGCTTTGCGGGGAATTGGTTGAGCGTCGTGCTCGCTTCGTTGGGCAGAGTTTGCCGGTTGCGGCAGTTCGTGCCCGCGCGTTTTGGTTTGCAGTCTCTTACCGTCCGGATGAAAAACGCCGGAAACAAGCGGGCCGAAGTTGGTCCGGTGCTTGCTTTGATGTTCGCCGGATCATTGCGGGCAGAATTTCGTGGCGCTTAGTGTTGCAAGCACGAATGCACAGAATACGGCAGCCGATCAGGCGATAGCTGGACTTAATGCGCGTGGTGTATCGAATACGTCGGACACCAGCTCGTCCGATTCTCCATTCGCTGCGCTTTTGGCTTTGCTCGGCAATTCGCAGACCGACGATTCGAGCTCGGATTCCACACTCGCGACACTTCAGCAGTCGCTAAAGGCCAAGTCCACGAAATCCAAAATCGATGCGGCCAGCGATGCCGCGAGCCAGCTCAATGCAACGCAGTCGCAAACAGCACAAACGCCCCCTCAGCAATCAACCGGTCAAAGCACCGCAATTATCGCCGGCTCGACAGACCATATTCACGACGTGCTGAACCGTAGGCTCGCAATTTTGCAACAGCAGCAGAGCACCGCGGACACTGATACGGTCGATGCCGACGCATCGGCAACATCGCAACCGCAAACGCCCCCCCCACCGGATGCGGCGAGCCAGGCAAGCGCGAAAAGCTCAGCGGCGCTATCCGCCGCGTCGCAATCGAAGCTCGATGCAGCGCTTGCCGCAGCTGCCGAAGCCTCGCAAGCCACCGGCGTTAGCAACGATGCGCAAAAGACGACTCCGGCGGCCGATCCATCGACTCTCACGCAGAATGCGCCGACCGACCTGACCAAGCTCGAGTCCGCTGCTCTCTCTCACGCGTCCAAACATGCGGAACAGACACAAACACCCGCGCCAAAGACTGAGGCGCAGGCTCTGCCAATCCATTTCGACACGTCGAACGCCAAAACAAACGTTCAGACGGATGCGGATCTTGGCGGCAATTCTAGCGGCCAGAATGGCAATTCTCATTCGGCGAAAGATCAAACTGCCGATGCGGCGCGTTCGCTCGATACCGCAAGCGCCAAGCCCATGGACGCGAGCGCCAACGCGGTGCCCAACTCCAATCCGGCGCCGGCGACGAACCTCGCCAACGCCGCGACCGGTGTTTCCAGTGTTGCGGGCGCAACGTCGGGCGGTCCGTCATCACATCTCGCCGCCGAATTGAAAGTTTCCGCACAGACGTCGAGTGATCCGTCTGCCACGCAGCCCAATCTTGGCGTGCTTGCTGTTTCAATCGCTGCCAGATCGAAAGATGGCGATAAGGAATTCAACATCTCGATGGACCCGCCGGAACTGGGCCGTGTGGACGTCCGCCTTACGGTTGATTCCAGCGGCAAGGCGCAAGCGCATCTCACAGCCGATCAACCGCAGACGCTTCAGCTTCTACAAAACGACCGAGCAACTCTTGAGAATTCACTGAAAGATGCCGGTATCGATTTGGCAAACAATGGCCTGAACTTCTCGCTCAAGGGCCAGGATCAGCAAAATCATCAAAATGCGTCCGCGTTCGCACAGCGGAGCCGCTCACTGAGCGTCAATGCCGTGCAGAGCACCGATGCCTCAAATTCCTCATCTAGCACGAGCCTCGCACCCGGCGACTCGCGCCTCGATATCCGGGTCTAGGAACACACGATGACGACCGTCGCACCGACAACTTCAACACCCACAACATCTTCTACCTCCACACAGGACGTGGCGACACAGCAGTTATCGGGCAACTTCAACACCTTCCTCACGCTGCTCACGACACAGCTGCAGAACCAGGATCCGATGAACCCCATGGATTCCGATCAGTTCACGCAAGAGTTGGTCGAATTCTCCGGCGTCGAGCAACAGATCAATACGAACGACAACCTGCAGTCACTCATCAGCCTGCAGCAGAGCAACGCCGGTTCGAGCGCGATGGGTTATCTCGGCAAGACCGTCACTGTAACCGATGGTAGTGCCAACCTTACCGACGGCGAGGCCGATTGGAGTTACGCTCTCGGCGCGACCTCCGCGAGCACAACGCTCAGCGTCACAGATTCTTCCGGTAACACCGTGTACTCGACAACTGGCGCCACGGCATCTGGGCAGCACGATTTCTCATGGAATGGCGAAGATTCCAACGGCAACCAGCTCGCCGATGGTGTCTACAAACTCGCGGTGACATCGAAAGATGCGGGTGGCAACGCAATAACGACAGCCATCGCCAGCAAAGGCGTTGTCAGCGAAGTCAATCTCACCAGCGCAACACCGATGCTCATGGTCGGCAATATGGCCGTTCCCGTCAGCTCGGTATCGGCAGTCGACAACTAAACGAAAGTGAACGCAGGCGGCCGAGAAACGGCGCCATCAAATCCAAATCGGGCAGGCCACGCGAAGCAGCGCCAGACCCAGGATCTGAAAAGGAACGAAATCAATGAGTATCTATGGCGCATTGAACATTGGTGTTGCCGGCCTCGACGCAAACAGCGCTGCGCTGAGCGTCGCCTCCTCCAACATCGCGAACGTCAACACTGTCGGCTATAAGGGCAGCAACGCAAACTTCTCGACGTTGCTCGCCTCCACGATGACTGGCGGCTCGGATAACGAGCAGTCTGTCATTGAGTCTTCGACGCAGAACGTCACCACGCAAGGCAACATCACCAGCGCCTCGTCGGCGACCGACCTAGCGATCTCCGGCAACGGCTTTTTCGTCGTCAGCCAGACAGCGGCACAGACAGGCGCTTCACAAGGTCAGTTCTATACCCGCGCCGGAGATTTCCAGCCGGATTCGCAGGGCAACCTCGTGAATTCTGCTGGTTATTACCTTATGGGTTGGCCGCTCGACTCCACGGGCGCGTTGCCGACGGATCGTAACGATATGACCGCGGTCAACGTTTCGAACCTTTCGGGCAAGGCCGAGCCGTCAACGACAGTTTCGCTGCAGGCAAATTTGCAGTCGAGCACGACGGCAGTGTCAGGCTACACCGCGGGTGCGATGACCGCCGGCACTGTAACGCCGGACTTCCAACGCACCATCAATGCCTATGACAGCCAAGGCGGCACGCAGCCGTTGCAGGTTTCCTACGTGAAGACGGGCGCGAACACTTGGGCCTATGAAGTCAGCTATCAGGGTGCGGCATCGAACATCACCGGTTCCAACCCGATCGCCCAAGGTACAATGTCGTTCAATTCGGATGGCACACTCGCCAATGCCGATACTTCGGCAGCGACACCGACAGGCTCGATCAATGTGACTATCCCGTGGAGTGCTGCGTCCGGCCTTTCGAGCCAGACGATCTCGCTCAACATGGGCACCGTCGGCAGCTCAAACGGCGTCACGCAGTTTGACAGCGCTTCCACGCTGACCAATTCCACCGTCGACGGCGCGTTGTTCGGAAGCTTGACCGGCGTGTCGATCAATCAAGATGGGTTCGTGACTGCGAACTTCTCGAACGGCCTATCGCAGAAGATTTATCAGCTGCCTCTGGCAACCTTCACGAATCCGGACGGACTACAGGCCGTTTCGGGCAACGCCTATCAGGCATCGGCCAATTCTGGTGTGGCAACGGTCAGCGAAGCCAACACAGGTGGCGCCGGCTCTCTGTCGTCTGACGCGCTCGAAGCTTCGACCGTCGATCTGGCGACGGAATTCACGAACTTGATCACAACGCAGCGTGCTTACGAGGCGTCGTCCAAGATCATAACAACTGCCGCGCAGATGCTCGACCAGCTGATGCAGATGCAGAGTTAAGGATTGAAGCCGGTGTTCGCATGAAAATTCGGGCACCGGCTTTTTCAAAACAGCGAAATCGCATGCTCAAAGTAGAGAGTCTTTTAACCCTGTGTTTTGGCCGTTTGTTAAAGGCGGAACGGTTACTTTGCGCGTGGGTGATGGAGTTCAAACCGATATGACGATGGGCGATGACCGCAAGGGACGTGTGAGTTACGTCATTGGGCCGGATGGTAGCCCGTTGACGCTCGCCGATCTTCCCCCGCCCGGCACGAAGCGCTGGGTGATCCGTCGTAAGGCTGAAGTTGTTGCTGCCGTCCGCGGCGGGCTTCTGAGCCTCGACGACGCTTGCCGCCGTTATACATTGACGGTGGAAGAGTTTCTCGCATGGCAGCGCGCGATCGATCGCTTCGGTCTCGCAGGCCTGCGTGCGACACGGGTGCAACAGTACCGCAATTAGTTATCGAAGTGTGAATTCGCGAGTGGCGAAGGCGTTTGCTTTCGTCACTCGCTTTGCTTTGCGCGTTAAGTCCAACTTTACCAAACACGCGGCAATGTTTGCCTAGCAGGACACGACGTCATTCGTGTCCCGAGCAAAGGGGCATAACTTGCCGGAATTTCTCAAAGGGAACGGACCCGCGCGGTTCGGCGTGATGGCCGGCGTCGCCGCCGTTCTCACCGCCTTTTTTCTCTACATCGCGGGCGTTATCTCGGAACCGCCGAAGACCATTCTCTATGCGGGCCTCGAACCGCGCGATGCGGCGCAGGTCACCGCCAAGCTCGATGCCATGCAGGTGAAGTACGATGCCAAGGGCGACGGCGGCACGATTCTCGTTCCATCCGATCAGGTCACAAAGCTGCGCATGGAATTGGCGAGCGAGAATTTGCCCGCCGCCGGCGTCGGCTATGAGATCTTCGACAAATCGGATTCCTTCGGCACCACCGCGTTCGTTCAGAACATCAATCAGCTGCGCGCGCTCGAGGGTGAGCTCGCGCGCTCGATTCAAACCATCGACGGCATCGACAGCGTCCGTGTGCACCTAGTTGTCCCGGAACGTCAGATCTTTAGCCGCGAGGACCAGTCACCGAGTGCATCCGTTGTTTTGCGCACGCAAGGCACACTTGGTCACGGCCAAGTCGCAGCCATTCAGCATCTTGTTGCAGCAGCTGTCTCCAACCTCGAGCCCACACGTGTCGCGATCGTAGACGACAAAGGCGATCTTCTTGCCGGTGGCGACGCAAAGAACGGTCCGGATGCTGACGCCGCGGATCAAGAAGGTCAGACCGCAGACGTAGAGGACAAACTTCGCCAGCGTATCGAATCCATGGTGTCGAGTGTTGTCGGCGCAGGTCATGTGCGCGTGCAGGTCGCCGCAGACATGGACTACAAGCACCAGACGACGACGAGCGAAACTTACGATCCAGACTCAAAAGTCATTCGCTCAACCTCGACGACCGAACAGAACTCGTCCGACACCAACGGCAGCTCCAACGGCGCCGTTTCGGTATCTACCGCCCTTCCTGGCGCCGCAGCCCAAACACCCGCGACGGATTCGGCCAAATCGAGCAGCGGCCGCGAAGAGGAAACAACCAACTACGAAATCTCAAAGACCGTCACCAACAGCGTCGTCGACGGCGGTACCGTGAAACATCTGTCTGTCGCCGTCGTCGTCGATGGTGACACGAAAACCGATCTCTCGGGCAAGGGGTCATATACACCGCGCAGCGCGAAAGACCTGGCGCAAATCACATCTCTGGTGAAATCGGCGATGGGCTTCAACAAGGATCGCGGCGACGAAGTGCAAGTCGTCAACATGCCATTCGCGCATCTCGATGTGGCCGAAGCCACGCCAGCGCCGAAACCTCTGCTTGGTCTCGATAGCGGGTATTGGTTCAAAATCATCGAGGCGGCGATCTTGTCGATCACTGCGTTGCTGATGGGCCTTTTCGTCGTGCGTCCCCTGATCAACCGCATGTTCTCGCCCGCGGCTGCAGGTGGAGGCGTTAGCGCGCTCTTCGCGGCACAGCAGGTTTCAGGGCAACTGCCAGCCCCTGCCGCGGCAGGCGCCGACGGAATACAGTCATCGTCTCCCATTTCCCTGCCTGCGCCGCGCGAAAGCATGATCGACGTATCGCGCATCGAAGGTCAGGTCCGCGAATCTTCCATCAAAAAAGTCGGCGAAGTCGTGTCAGCGCACCCGGAAGAAGCGCTCGCAATCATCCGCACTTGGCTGCACGAACCGGTGTAATTCATGTCTCGAACGAAAACAGTCGCGAAAGAAGATATGCGTCAGCTCACGGGCGCGGAGCGTTCCGCGATCGTAATGCTGTCTCTCGGCGAAGAGCACTCATCCAAAATCTGGCAGATGATGGACGAGGAAGAGGTCAAAGAAATCTCTCAAGTCATGTCCTCGTTGGGTTCAGTATCTTCCGCACTGATCGAGAAACTTCTCGTTGATTTCGTCTCGCAAATGTCCGGCACCGGCTCGCTGATGGGTTCTTATGAATCCACCGAGCGCCTCATCGCCAAGTTCATGCCGGAAGACAAAGTCTCGCAGATCATGGAAGAAATCCGTGGCCCTGCCGGCCGTACGATGTGGGACAAGCTCGCCAATGTGAACGAGACCGTTCTGGCGAACTATCTTAAGAACGAATACCCGCAGACCGTCTCTGTCGTTCTTTCCAAAATTAAGCCAGAGCACGCCGCGCGCGTGCTGGGAGCACTGCCGGAAGAATTCGCGCTCGAAGTCGTGCAGCGCATGCTGCGCATGGAAAGCGTGCAGAAGGATATTCTCGACAAAGTCGAGAAGACGCTTCGCGTCGAGTTCATGTCCAACCTCGCTCGCACGGCGAAGCGCGACAGCCATGAGCAGATGGCGGAAATTTTCAACAATTTCGATCGTCAGACAGAAGCGCGGTTTATCGCGTCGCTGGAAGAGCGCAACCGCGACTCCGCTGAACGCATCAAAGCGTTGATGTTCACCTTCGAGGATCTGGGCAAGCTCGATCCCGGTTCGATCCAGACGCTGTTGCGCCACGTCGAGAAGGATAAGCTCGGCCTTGCGCTCAAAGGCTCGACCGACACGTTGCGCGACACCTTCTTCTCCAACATGAGCGAACGCGCCGGAAAGATTCTCCGCGAAGACATGGAGGCGATGGGACCAGTCCGCCTCAAGGATGTCGATGAAGCACAAATGCGGATGGTGAATGTCGCCAAAGATCTCGCCAACAAGGGCGAAATCATGATCGGCAGCGGCAATGGCGACGACGAGTTGATTTACTGATGAGCGCGAAAAAGTTCACGTTCGATACCGAATTTCGCAAGCAAGGCGACTTGCTCTCGAATGCTGCACGCGCGCGACAGAAGAAAAGTTATACAAACGACGAGATTGACGCGATGAGCACCCGCGCTCGCGCGGAAGGCATTAAGGCGGGCCAGGTGCGCGCGATGGAAGCCATCGCTTCTGGAACATTGGACGTTGTTGCGGCGCTGCGCGATATTCTCGATAACGCACATAACGATATCGAAGTCGTACGCGCGGAAGCCGCGCAAGTTGCGATCATAGCTGCCAAGAAACTGGCCCGCGCTGCGCTCGCCTCCCTCCCACAGGCCGAGGTGGAAGCCGCGCTTCGCGAAGCGATGCATCAAGCCATCGGCGAGCCGCGCATCCTATTGCGAGCGTCGCCCGCGATAGCGGAGGCGATTACGGAACGCCTTGCCGATATCGCGCATGAAGAAGGGTATGACGGCCGCATTCAGATTTCCGCTGATCCGGCTCTCAAAGGCACCGACTGCCGCATCGAATGGCGTGGCGGCGGGGCCGAGCGCAACGAATCCGCGATCGAAGCGGCCTTGAACGAAATCATTACGCGGCGCTTCGAAGGCGCCCAACAGAATTGACGGAGGACTTTCATGTCTAACGATGAAGTCGAACTGCCCGATCTCGCACACGAAGGTGGAGCACATGATCCCGCCGCACTTCTGCGTGCCGATGCCGCCGCGGATGCCGAGACAAAGCGCACCGCCACAGATCTGGAAGCGGTGTTCGATGTACCAGTCACGGTATCGGCCGTGCTCGGCAAGTCCGGCATGGAAGTCAGCCAACTCTTGAAGCTCGGCAAAGGCACGATCGTCGAACTGGACCGCAAAGTCGGCGAGGCCATCGACATCTATGTGAACAACCGCCTCGTCGCGCGCGGCGAAGTGGTGCTCGTGGAAGACCGCTTGGGCGTGACTATGACGGAAATTATCAAAGCCGGTCAGTCGTAACCGGATCGGCTAAGGAAGGAATACTGCCATGCGTCTTCTCATCGTCGGATCGCTTCAAGGTCAGATCGGCGCCGCCACCAAGATTGCGATGGATCGCGGTGCGAAAGTCACGCACGCGACTGACATCGATCAGGCAATGGCATCGCTTCGCGGCGGCAACGGCGCGGACCTCGTGTTCTGCGACGTGACGTTCGATATCGCAACGCTGGTGCGCTCGCTCGCCAATGAGCGCATCTGCACCCCGGTCGTGGCCTGTGGCATCGGTACCGATGCACGCCGCGCTGTGGATGCAATCCGCGCGGGCGCGAAAGAATATCTGCCCCTACCGCCCGATCCGGAATTGATCGCTGCGGTGTTGGCTGCGGTTGCCGATGAGTCGCATCAGCTCGTCTATGAAGACGAAGCGATGGGCGCGGTGCTGGCGCTTGCGGATCAAGTCGCCGGCAGCGAAGCTTCGATCCTCATCACCGGCGAAAGCGGCACGGGTAAGGAAGTGCTCGCACGTTATGTTCATCGCAAGTCGGCGCGCGCAGAGAAGCCATTCATTTCCGTCAACTGCGCCGCGATCCCAGAAAATCTGCTCGAAAGCGAATTGTTCGGTCACGAGAAGGGCGCGTTCACCGGCGCTATCGCCCGCCGCGTTGGCAAATTTGAAGAAGCCAATGGCGGCACGCTGCTGCTGGACGAAATCAGTGAGATGGATGTGCGTTTGCAGGCGAAACTCCTGCGCGCCATTCAGGAGCGCGAGATCGATCGCGTCGGCGGCACCAAGCCGGTCAAGGTCGATATCCGCATCATTGCGACATCGAACCGCGATCTTGCCGAGACGGTGAAGCATGGCACGTTCCGCGAAGATCTGCTCTATCGCCTGAACGTCGTGAATTTGCGCATTCCGGCGTTGCGCGAACGCCCGAAGGATATTCTCGCCCTCGCCCGCCACTTCGCGCACAAATACGCCGAAGCGAACGGCGTGCCGTTCCGTCCGATCGCCAGCCCCACAGAGCGATTGCTGATCTCGCATCCGTGGAAAGGCAACGTTCGCGAACTCGAGAACACGATCCATCGTTCGGTGTTGCTGGCGAATGGCAACGAGATTTCGCCCGAAGCCATCCGCCTTCCCGATGGTTCGCAGGTCGGCATGTCGAGCAATCTTACAGGCCCGGTTTCGGCTGCGGTGCAGACGGCGGCCACCATTGCAACGCGCGGCCTCGTTGGTCGCACAGTTGCCGATGTCGAACGCGATCTGATCCTCGACACGCTGGATCATTGCCTTGGCAATCGCACGCACGCGGCCAACATTCTCGGCATCTCGATCCGCACCTTGCGCAACAAGTTGCGCGAATACTCCTCGTCGGGGCTTGCGATTCCGCAGCACGGCGAAGCGCGGATGGCCGGTTAGATCGGCGAAGCGATAACAGATGGCTGACGCGACCCAAGCAACTGTCCTGCCCCCACCGGCCTCCAGTTTCGGTGCCAATCTCGGCTCGTTCGGGCGGTACCTGAAGCGCAGCGATCTGGGCCTCGCCATCGGCATCATGGCGATCCTGATCGTCCTGATACTGCCGCTGCCGACGTGGTTGCTCGATATCTGCCTTGCGTTCTCGCTTTCATTCTCGATTCTGATTCTGATGACGGCGGTTTTCATCCGGAAGCCGCTGGAGTTCAGCTCGTTCCCCGCAATCCTGCTCATCACGACGATGATGCGCCTTGCGCTGAACCTGGCCTCCACGCGCCTCATCCTCGGTCACGGCAGCGAAGGCACCGCGGCATCTGGTTACGTCATTCAGGCGTTTGGCCGGTTGATCATGCAAGGCAACTTCGTGATCGGCCTGATCGTGTTCGCGATCCTGGTGATTGTGAACTTCGTGGTCATCACCAAAGGTTCTGGCCGTATCGCGGAAGTCGCGGCACGGTTCACGTTGGACGCGATGCCCGGGAAGCAGATGGCGGTGGACGCCGATTTGTCTGCTGGCTTGATCGATGAAAAGGAAGCACGGCGCCGCCGCAAAGAACTGGAAAACGAATCCAATTTCTTCGGCGCGATGGACGGTGCGTCCAAATTCGTACGTGGCGACGCCATCGCGGGTCTTCTGATCGTGGGCATCAATGTCGTCGGCGGCATCATCATTGCCGTGGCGCAGAAAGGCATGAGTTTCGGCGACGCGACGCAGACCTTCACCCTACTCACTGTGGGTGACGGCCTTGTCTCACAAATGCCGGCGCTGATCGTTTCGACGGCCGCCGGTCTCATGGTTTCAAAAGCGGGCGTGGAAGGTTCGACCGATCGCGCGCTAATGAACCAGCTTTCGTTCTACCCGCAGGCGCTCGGCATGGCCGCTGCCGTGATGGCGATTGTCGGCGTGCTGCCCGGCATGCCGACGATGGTGTTCACGCTACTCTCTGCCGCTATCGGAGCAACCGCCTGGTTTGCTTACAAGCGCAAGGATGCGGTTCGCGCGGAAGAAGCCAAACAAGAAGAAAAAGCAAAGGCGGAAGCTGCGCCGAAAGAAGAACCCATTGCGACCGCGCTCGCACTCGATCTGCTGCGCGTCGAACTTGGTTACGGTCTCTTGCCGCTCATCAACGATGTGCAGGGCCATCGCATCACCGATCAAATCAAAGCGTTGCGCCGCCAGCTTGCGAGTGACATGGGTTTCGTCATGCCCAGCGTTCGCATACTCGACAACATGCAGCTCGGCGCAAACGAATATCGTATCAGCGTCAAGGAAGTGGATTCCGGGCGGGGCGAACTCTTCCCAGGCTCGCTGCTGGTTATGGATCCCAAAGGTTCGCCGATCGATCTGCCTGGTACGCACACGACAGAGCCCGCATTCGGCTTGCCGGCGACTTGGGTCAATCAGAGCCTGCGCGAAGAAGCAAGCTTCCGCGGCTTCACTGTTGTCGATCCCGGCACGGTTCTCACCACGCATCTCACCGAAGTGCTCAAGTCGCACATGTCGGAGCTTCTCTCTTACTCCGAGACGAAGAAGCTGCTGGACGACCTTCCCGCCGATCAGAAGAAGCTAGTGGAAGAACTTATCCCCTCGCAGATCTCCGTAACGGGTGTTCAACGCGTTCTACAAACATTACTCGGCGAGCGCGTTTCGATCCGCGATTTGCCCGCCATTCTGGAAGGCATCGCCGAGGCGGTCGGTCACACGAAGAACGCGCTTTATATAACGGAGCATGTACGCGCGCGGCTGGCGCGCCAGCTCTGCCACGCCAATCTTTCCGCCGGTGGATATTTGCCCCTCGTCGCGCTCTCGCCTGCGTGGGAGCAAGCATTCTCCGAGTCCATCATCGGGCAAGGCGAAGACAAGCAGCTCGCGATGGCGCCGAGCCAGCTTCAGCAATTCATTCAGAGCGTCCGCGCGCGTTTCGACGAAGCCGGACAGAACGGCGACGTGCCGGTGTTACTAACAAGCCCGCAGGTGCGCCCCTTCGTTCGCTCCATCATCGAGCGTTTCCGGCCGCAAACGGTTGTGATGAGCCAGAATGAAATTCACGCGAGCGTTCGTCTGCGCACGCTGGGCCAGGTGTAAGCCATGCAGCTGCGAACATTTCTCGCAAAAGATATGCGCGACGCCCTGAGTCAGGTTCGCGATGAGATGGGCGACGAGGCGGTGATTATCGCCAGTGAAAAGTCGAAGGGCGGTGGTGTGATGGTCCGCGCTGCGGTTGAACACCATGAAGCCATTCCAGACAAAGATGTTTCGGTCGCTGCCGACGATGTTGTCGACGCTGATACGGTGCCAACGCTGGAAGACAACTACCGCGAAGGTTTGATGCGCCGGTTGCGCGGCGCGCCGCAGCGGCAGAACAAATCGGCGCCGTTCCATCGCGCCGAGCTTCTCAATATTCTACGCGGCCATCGCTTGCCCGAGGCATTGGCGCACGACCTCGCCAAGACCGCCGAGCAAAGCGGATTGAAAGACATGACGCTGGCGCTCGCCTGCGCCATCGACCGCCGCATGAAGAGCGAGCCGCTCGACATTTCCAAAGCGCGCGCCATCATGCTTGTCGGACCGAACGGCGTCGGCAAGACGGCGGTAGCAGCCAAGATCGCGGCACATGCGCGGCTCACGCATCGTTCCGTTAAATTGATCGCAACGGATACAGAAGGCGCTGGCGCGGTCGCGCGCCTAGAGGCCTTCGGCGAGCACCTTCGCGCGCCGGTCGTGATCGCGGAAACGGCGGAAGAACTTGCGAAGGCGATCGCCGGCGCCGCGAAAGAAAACTATCTCGCCGTGATCGACACCGCGGGTTTCGATCCGCGCAACGACAAAGCACGCACGGCATTTCAGTCGCTGGCGAGTATCGAAGGCGTTGAAGCCATCGGTGTCGTGTCGGCGAGTGGCGATGCGGAAGAAGTACAAGAGATTTGCGCCAGCCTGGCGATGCTCGGCATTCAGCGCCTTATCGTAACCGGCGCCGATCTTGCTCGCCGCTAT
Source organism: Rhizomicrobium sp. (assembly GCA_035551875.1). Classification (GTDB taxonomy): domain Bacteria; phylum Pseudomonadota; class Alphaproteobacteria; order Micropepsales; family Micropepsaceae; genus Rhizomicrobium. The sequence continues at coordinate 257 of DASZML010000046.1, read as the reverse complement.
GGCGCGTTGATCGTGGCAAGCTGCCAACCGACACCCATCGCACATGTTACGCGCTCGCCATTCGTAGCGGGCGGGCTCGAGACGCCGACACCGCTTTCGCTCGCGCGCGCGCTGATCGAAGCTGCGCGCGACGCCAATCAGGGAAGTACGCAATGACCGCGCCCCGCATCACGGCGATCGGCTCGGGCAAAGGCGGCACCGGCAAGACATTGATCGCCGTTAGCCTCGCGCATGCGCTGGCGCATCGCAACGAGCGC
>DASZML010000045.1:0-8179 GCA_035551875.1 Rhizomicrobium sp. | reverse complement strand
GCGCGGCGCGAGCGTTCCTGTCGCGCTCACCGTCACGGCGAGCGGTCCTTGCGTGATCTCGCCGGTCACATATTGCGACGGCGCAGCACCGCCGAAGATAAGCCGGAACAGGATAATGAGGACGATCAGCCCGCCGACCGCGATCATGGCGATCTGGTTCTTGTTGAACTTGCGCGCGCGTAGCTGATTGAGGCCAAGCCGACCGATCAGGTCGTTATCGGGCGCCGGCGGTGTGACCTGATCGTTCAAGGCGATGGCTTTCCAAACCCCGGGACTTATCTCGTTTGCCCCAGGGGCCACGTCAAGGCCGGGCGCAGCGGCCTTTTGCGATGACGGCGTAGTTCATGTGGTCGAGCCTGCCTTTTGACGTCAGCAGGGCGGCATCGACATCGCCGCGGGTCAGAGCATCGGAGACCCGAACGCCGAAGTTATCGTAGAGGTAATCGTCGGCCGCTTTCGGCAACGCCCCATTGCCCTCCCAGACGACGAGGCAGGGACCGGGCACGGGTGGCCCAAACACCGACACCGGATAGCCTTGGGTGATCGCCCGCGACTGGGGAAACACGGCGCGTAAATTTCCAGCGAGATCGTAAGTTGGCGCGAGGATCGTGCCCTTGTCGAAGCCTGCCTGCCGGAAAGCGCGTGCGAAGCTCTGCATCGGCCAATACTCGCGGCACTCCTTGCAGTTCTTCGCGTGTGTTTCGTAGATCGCGAATTGTGCAATCGCGACAGCGATCGCGAACACAATTGCGATGCCGACGAATATCTTGCTTCGGATATCGGGAATGTTGGCGATGCGAACGCGCAGGAAAAGATATATTGGCGCGGCCATCGCCACTTGGTGCATCCAGCGCTCTTTGAATCCCTCTGCGCCGACAAAAAATACCGAACCCAACATGATGACCATGCCGGCGATCATGGTGAGTTTGTAGAAGCGCAACCACGCTGCATCGTCTTCCTCTTGTGCCTGAAGCGGCTTGCACGCAGGCCAGTAGAGGAACGGATAGATGACAACGAACGGCACGAGAAAGCCGACGAACGCGACGAGCAATCCGCCGATACCGCGAAGCCAGCCAAGCGGATCGAATGATGTGCCGTTGCCGTGGGTGATCGTCTTAGCGAGCGCGAATAGCGAATATTCGTGTGTCGCTGCCCACCAGACATAAGGCGCAACAATCGCCGCTGCGAGGATTAGCGAGAAGATAAACGGTGCGATTTTGATGCGTGCGCGGAAGCGCGGCGTCAATGCGATCGCAACAAAGCAGGCGACCGGCAGAACTGCGAAAACATATTTCGCGAGAATGCCAAGCCCGATCACCGCCGCATGGAGGAGATAATCGCGTGGCGTGCCGCGTGTGATCACGCGACTGATTGCCCAGAGATATGCCGCCAGCATCGTGGCGAGCAGAACTGTGTGCATCAAGTCGATCAGTGGCAGATACCCGATGGCGAACGTCGTCATCAGTCCAAATGTCGCGAGGGCCGACAGCCGGACGTCTTTGATTGCGATGCGCGCGGCGGCGAAGTAAGCCGCGAAGCCCAACGCCATGATCGCGTATTTCAGGAAAAAGAACGCAGCGCGGCTTCCTCCGGTAAGCGTTAGCGTTGCCCAGCTCAGCCAGGTGATCAGCGGCGGATGTCGAAAGCGATAGCCCCACTGCAGGCTCTGGCTGAACAACATCTGCTCGGATTCATCGAGCGTGTAGTTCGGCGTCAGCAGATAGCGGATCAGAAAATGGATGGCGCAATAGAGAACGAGAAATGCGATCACAGAGCGGGGCTCTGAAAGCTCTTCCCACCAATTCTTCCGGCGGCCGCGCGCGCTCATGCGCGTTCGATTTCGTCGCTGCGAATTGGTTTGCCACGCCGCGCCAGCCAGAACACGCCGAAGAGATCGAAAATGCCTGCGCCGAGACGGCCGAAGAAACCGTATTTCGAAACGCCGGCGACGCGTGGGCGATCTTCGATTTCAATTTGCAAAATCGAATAACCTTGCCGCCGCGTGAGTGCGGGCAGGAAGCGATGCATGCCGTCGAAGTAGGGCATATGCCGCGCGACGTCGGAACGGATCATTTTGAATCCACATCCGGTATCGCGCGTGTCGTCGCGTAGCATATTTCTGCGCACAAAATTGGCGATGCGCGAAGACAACCATTTGATCGCGCCATCGTTGCGCCGCTTCCTCACGCCAGCCACGATTCCGAGATTGGCATCCGGCACGGGCGCGTGAATTATTTTCCATACGCGCGCGACATCGGCAGGATCGTTCTGGCGATCGCCGTCGAGTGTCTGAATCCATGGCGCGCGTGCGGCGAAGAAGCCTGTCACGAGCCCGGCACTTTTTCCGGATCGCTTGAGATGTTTCAGCAAGCGCACATTCGGGTTTGCCGCGTGCGCGGACGCGAGTTCGCTTGCGCTGGCATCGCTCGAGCCATCGTCGATAAAGATAAGTTCGTAGGTGCAGACGCCGCGCAGCGCGGCATGAACTTCATCTGCCAATGGCAGGATGTTTCCGGCCTCGTTGAACACCGGCACGACTACAGAAAGCTCGGGCGTTAACGCGTCCGGCAAGATCGCCACAATATCTGCCCTTCATTGCTGGAGCGGCGTCAATATCGTGGTTTCGCCATGCGGAGCAAGCACATCATGTTTAATGGCTGTTAACCCTTCAAACCTAGAAGATGGCGGGCGTTTGCGAGCCGGCGCATGACGAAGAAGACAAAAAAATCGCGGAAGGTCGAACCGCAATTCGAGAAACGGAACGCCAGGATCCGCGAGCGCGAAACTGCGCCGGCAGATGACGACGATTACGACGACGATCGTCCCAAGAAGCAGTCGCGCAGCTGGCCTTATGTGCTGGCTTTGTTGTTGGGCTGGGGACTGATCGGCGGCGCGGTCTATGCGACGCACTGGATCTCACAGCTTCCCGACACGAGCGGCTTGCTCGCGCAAGGCCCATCGCACGACGTCACTATCTTCGACGATCATGGCCGTCTCATCGCGCGGCGCGGACTGACGCAAGGCACGATGGTGGATGTGAAGCAGCTTCCATCTTATGTGCCGAATGCGTTCATCGCGATCGAGGATCGCCGCTTCCGTGAGCATCTAGGTCTCGATCCTATCGGTCTTGCACGCGCCGCGTTCGAAAACATGGCGGCCGGTCATGTGGTGCAGGGCGGATCGACGCTGACACAACAGCTCGCGAAAAATCTGTTTCTCGATTCAAACCGTACCTTCGATCGCAAAGCGCAAGAAGCGTTCCTCGCGCTCTATCTGGAGTCGCGCTACACGAAAGACGAGATTCTCACGCTCTATCTGAACCGCGTTTATTTCGGCGCTGGCACATTCGGTATCGAGGCGGCTGCGGAACGCTTTTTCGGCAAGCGCGCCACCGATCTCACGCTACCGGAAGCGGCGATGCTCGCAGGCTCGGTAAAAGCTCCGGCACGATACAATCCGCTGGCGGATGCCGACGCGTCCGTTGCGCGAGCCGCAACGGTTCTGCGCGCGATGGAGGATGCAGGCTTCATCAACGATGCCATGCGGCAGGCTGCACAAGCGACGCGCCCGCGTGTGGTGCGTGCCGCCGCAACGCCCGGCTCCGGCTATTTCGCCGATTGGGTTGTCAGCCAGGTCCAAGGATATGTCGGCGATGTGCATGAGCCGCTCATTGTCGACACGACGCTCGATCTTCCGACCGAAGAACAAGCCGAGCGCGCGGTGACGCAAAATCTTGCACAGCAAGGCGAAGCGCTGAATGCGAGCCAAGCGGCGCTCGTCTCAATGACGCCGCAGGGCGCCGTGCGCGCGATGGTTGGCGGGCGTTCATATGGCGAGAGTTCGTTCAATCGTGCGACGGACGCGTGGCGTCAGCCTGGCTCCGCGTTCAAGCCGTTCGTCTATCTCACGGCTTTCCAGCATGGCCGTAAGCCTGACGACATCATGACCGACGGGCCGATAAATATCCGCGGATGGCGGCCCGGCGATTACGAAGGCAAGTTCGAGGGCCCGATCACACTGACCCGCGCATTCGCGAAATCGTCGAACGTTATCGCGGCGCAACTAACACAAGAAGTTGGTCCTGGCGCGGTTGCTCGCACCGCGCACAAACTCGGCATAATGTCGGAACTATCGGCAGTGCCGTCGCTGGCGCTCGGTTCGTCGGATGTTACGCCCTTTGAGCTGACATCCGCATACGCGCCATTCGCCAATGGTGGCACAAGTGTCATTCCCTACGGCATCCTGCGCATCCGCACGGCGCATGGAAAGATTCTGTGGGAACGCCACAGTTCCTCGCCGACCACGTTGATGACTGCGCAGGAAGCATCAGAAGTCACGCAAATGATGGTCGAAGTCGTTTTGACAGGGACCGGAAAATCCGCGCGGCTCGACGAACGCCCGAGCGCGGGCAAGACTGGGACAACGCAGGACTATCACGACGCCTGGTTTGTCGGCTTCACATCCGATCTCGTGACGGGTGTTTGGGTTGGCAATGACAACAACGCGCCGATGGTGAAGGTCACAGGTGGAAAGTTGCCGTCTCAAATCTTCAAGACGTTCATGGAATCGGCTGAGAACGGATTGCCCGTAAAGCCGCTGACGTCGATCGGAACGTTGCCGGAAGCTACCGTTCCGCCGGTTCTGCCCGCCGACAAGCCGTCGAGTTTCGACGATTTGCTGAACAGTCTATTCGGGCCCGCAAAAGCAGCAACAGCGCCGCAATCGCTGTAAGATCGCGGTGTGCTCGCGAACAAACTCATCATCTCCGAAGGCATTTATCTTTGGCCAACCGCGCTCGACGCAGCGGCGCAACGCGCTTTGGTCGCCGAGATTTTTGCGCGCGCGGAGGACGCGCCGTTCTATAGACCTGCGATGCCGAAAACCGGCAAACCGTTCTCCGTCGAAGAAACAAATTTCGGATCGCTTGGCTGGATTTCGGATGCGAAAGGCTATCGCTACGAGCCGCAACATCCCCAGACCGGAAAGCCGTGGCCAACGATTCCATCGTCGCTGCTCGCGCTATGGGATGAGACGACAAACAAGGCGTCGCGTCCGGAATGCTGCCTCGTCAATCTCTATCGAGAGGGCGCGAAGATGGGACTGCATCAGGATCGCGATGAGAATGCGCGTGCCGCGCCGGTGCTTTCCGTCTCGCTTGGCGACGATGCTCTGTTTCGGATTGGTGGTGAGAGCCGGAAGGGTCCGACGAAGAGCGTTCGTCTGCGCTCCGGCGATGTGCTGGTCTTTGGCGGTCCGGCGCGGCTCGCCTTTCATGGCATCGACCGGATTTTCGCCGGAACATCCGGACTGATTCCCGGTGGCGGCAGGATCAATCTCACCCTTCGCCGGGTCCGTCCCGAATAAAAAGACGCCCGACTGGGGGGCCAGCCGGGCGTCGTGCGCCGTTACGCGCTGGTATCGGGAGGGGATGACCGATACCGCGAAAAGACGTCATCCAGCGTGCGAGCGGGGGGGCAGTGCCTGCCGGACGAAGCTCGTCTTTCCGGGATCGACCCTATGCAAGCGGGCAACACTTGGCAAGAATTTTTTTGCAAATACCAGAAAATGAAAGATTTTTAGTGACAGTCTCATTTTTGAGACAAATTGCCGCGAATCAGTTTGGCGCGCTCCGCAGCCGTTTGGCGAGACTAAATCGCCAGCTATCGGCCAGCCTGGGCGCTCGCATGATTTCTGCTCGTCGCGCTTGTGAAAATTGCGGATCGTGGGCTGCCAGGAAGGTCTCGCGCACGCTGGGACCGTGGCTCGCGAAACTGTGATGAAGTTCCGCGCCGTCCACAGGCGCATGGCCTTCACGCGTAACACGCAGATAAAATCCGCAGCGGCCCGATTGCGTCATCAGAAGGGCAGCATCTTCGCGTCGCGTATGAATATTAAATTTGAAACAGGGTGAGCGCGGTTGCGCGACTTCAAGTTCGCATTCGCCCCAGACAAAACGATCCCCGATCGCGATTTGGGAATCGTCCACGCCATCAAGCGTGAGGTTCTCACCGAAAGTACCCGGCGCGCAGGCGATGCTGTGCTCGCGCTCCCACCATGGCCAGTCCGCCGCGCTATAGGCATAGACCGCCTTGTCGAAGCCGCCGTGCACGGAAAGGTCGGCTTGCCCGTCGCCGTCGATGTTGAGTGCGCTCACGAAGACATTCGCTATGCCGAGCGGCCGCTTGGCTATTCCGGAAAGGACCGGTTCACCATTCGCCAAAGCGATGATCTTCGGCTTGCTCACATTGACGGAAAGGATGCGAAGTTCCATCAAGGATAGATTATCCTCTCCCAAGTATTTGCGATGGATCACCGACCGCATGACTGCTCAGCGCCGCGCTCACGATCCACGCCTGCTCGAAGGGCCGATTATCCGTTCGCTGTTCCTGTTGGCGGTCCCGATCATGATCAGCAACATCTTGCAGATCGCGTATCAGCTGATCGATGCGTTCTGGGTTGGACGCCTGGGTGCGTGGGCCGTGGCGTCGGTGTCGATCTCCATGCCGATCATGTTTCTGATGGTCGCTGCGGGCATGGGCTTTGCCGTCGCCGGCACGACGCTGATCGCGCAATATTCCGGTGCCGGCAATCGCACGATGATCGATCATGTTGCGACGCAGACCTTGGTGATGGTGACGGTGATGTCCGCAACGCTCGGCCTGATCGGATTTATTTGCGTACCGTATATCATCGACCTCATGGGTACGGCGCCCAACGTGCGCGACAATGCCATTGCGTTTCTTAGAGTGACGTTCGTCGCGCTGCCATTCACGTTTATCTACTTCATGTTTCAGGCGTTGATGCGCGGCATAGGCCAGGTCACAGTGCCGCTCTATATCGTCATGGCAACGGTGTTTCTGAATTTTTGCCTCGATCCCCTGCTGATCTTCGGCAAGTTCGGGTTGCCGGCCTGGGGTGTCATGGGCGCGGCTCTATCTACACTGGTCGCGCAAGCGATCGCGGCTGTTGTGTCGCTGACACTGCTCTTTGGCGGACGCTATGGCATCAAGATAGCGTGGTCGGATGCAAAGCCGGACATGACGTTCATCAAGCATGCGTTCCGCCTCGGCTATCCCGCGTCCATCGAACAATCGGCGCGAGGGTTTGGCGCCACGATTATGACATTCGTCATCACGAGCTTCGGCACCGTGGTGACGGCGAGCTATGGCGTCGGCGTCAGCATCATCAATTTCGTCATCATCCCCGCGATGGGATTTTCAATGGCGACCTCCACGCTAGTCGGCCAGAATATCGGCGCCGGCAATATCGCGCGTGCCGAGCAGGTGGCGCGGCTTTCCTCTCTCATCACGTTTGTCACGTTGTCGATTGTCGGATTGATCTGTCTTTACCTGGCTCCGCATCTTGTCGGATTTTTCATCCCGAACGATGAAAACGTGATTCGCGAAGGCTCCATCTTCATCCGCATCGTGGCGTGGAGTTTTGGTTTCGTCGGTCTGCAATTCGCCCTGATGGGCGTCTTGCGCGCGTCGGGTTCGACCTTCGCGGCAATGGTGATCAGTCTCATTTCGCAATGGGTGGTGCAGTTTCCGCTCGCCGTGATCCTGTCGCTGCGTACAAGTCTGCACGCCCACGGCATCTGGTGGGCGTTTCCTGCCGCTAACATCGTGACAGCGATTATCGCCGGCATCTGGTTCTTGCGTGGCGATTGGAAGAAGCAGCGTGTGATGCCGCACACGCTCCAGGAAAAGGAAGAACTCGACGTCGCAGAGCGAGTCCAGATCTAGCTACGTCTTCTTCAAGTCGCGCGCAGTGTTGTCGATCGCCGCCTTGAGTTTGGCGATCATCTCTTCGATCTCGGACTCGCTGACGATGAGCGGTGGCGCCAGAACCATGGTGTCGCGAATCGCGCGGCTGACAAGGCCGGAGCCGAAGCAATAGTTGCGGCACAGCGTTCCAACGCTCCCGACATCGGAAAAGAACGCACGTTTCTTCGGATTGGGTACAAGCTCGATCGCCGCAAGCAATCCGATGCCGCGCACTTCGCCCACAATGGGATGGCCGGCGAATGTTTCGCGCAGGCGGCGCTGCAGATACGGGCCGATCTCGTTCTTCACGCGCGGGACGAGCTTGAGGTTTTCCATCACCTCCAAATTCTTCAGCGCTACCGCGCTCGCGACGGGATGGCCGGAATAGGTATAGCCGTGCACCAACTCTTCGT
>DASZML010000044.1:0-9826 GCA_035551875.1 Rhizomicrobium sp. | reverse complement strand
TCGCGATTGCGCTGCTGGTCGCGATATTGCGATGCTTTGATCAGCACATCGCCGTCTTTCGTCAGCCGCGATCCGGCGAGCGCTTCTAACCGCGCATGAACGGCGAAGGGCAGGGCAGCGCCTTTCGCGTCGAACCGCAGCAACACCGCGCTCGCAACCTTGTTCACATTCTGCCCGCCGGGACCGGAGGCGTGCGTGAACGTTTCCGAGATCAGGTTCTCGTCGATCGACAGCGATGGCGTGATGCGGATTGCACTCATGTATCGCGTTTGCGCTTTCGCGGCGGTTTTCGCAATTGCCCTTCAACGTCCGCAAGAATTGCGCGCGTCGAACGCTTCCAGTCCGTGATCTGCGCGAACAATGAAAGAATTTCCTGCGAGTAGAGCCCGTGCTTGAACGCGCGTTTATTGCCAGGCGGTGCGCCGCGCCGTTTGCGAACACCAGATATAGGGGAGGGCGGTCTATGACTTGTTCCAAGGAATCCGCTTACCCCCTCCCCCTCTCCCCTGATTACTTCCTTCATCTTCGGTCTCCCTGGGCCAAGAACATAAGTAGAACGACGCCGTAAGAAAGTAAAGCCGTAGATAGGAATTATTTATTGCCTTGACATGCAACCAAGTGGTTGCATATTACACCCATGAGCATGGATGCGGTCTTCAAGGCGCTGGCGGACGAAAGCCGCCGACAATTTCTCGACCGCCTTCACAAAAAGAACGGACAGACCTTGGGTGAATTGTGTGAGGGCATCGCGATGAGCCGCCAGGCGGTGACGAAACATCTCACAATTCTGGAAGAGGCGAATCTCGTCGCCACGCAGAAGCGCGGCCGCGAGAAGCTTCACTTCATCAATCCCGTGCCGATCAACGATATCGCTGAACGCTGGATCGGCAAGTTCGAGCAGAACCATCTGGCTACGCTGTCCGCGCTCAAGCAGAAACTGGAAAGCGAGGAAAAATGAGCAGATTCGTCTATGTCACGTACATCTACACCACGCCGCAAAAAGTGTGGGACGCGATCACCACGCCGGAATTCGCGCGCCAATACTGGATGCATTACAACGTGTCGGACTGGAAGAAGGGCTCGCGCTGGGAACATCAGAACGGCGACGATTCCGGCAAAGTCATGATTGATGGCACGGTGCTGGAATCCGATCCGCCGCGCCGGCTGGTGACGACGTGGACACGGCCGGACAAATCGAAAGAGCCGTCGCGCGTCACTTACGATATCGCCGAATACAATCCGGGCCTTGTCTGCCTGACCGTCACGCACGATGAGCTGGCGCACGATCCCGCAATGGCCGCGAGCGTTTCCGGCGGCTGGCCGAAAGTCCTCTCCAACCTCAAATCATTTTTGGAAACGGGGAAGGCCGAAAACATTTGGCTCATCAAAGGCAAGGAAGGGCAATGAACATGCCGACCAGCTCATTCGTCTATGTGATCTATATCGGCGCGCCGCAGCAGAAAGTATGGGATGCGCTGACGACGCCGGAATTCCAAAAGCAATACTGGTTTGGCGGCCATCAGGACAGCACTGGAAGAAGGGCGCCGAATGGAAGATGTTCATGCCCGAGCATGGGCTGACCGATAGCGGCGAGATTCTGGAAAGCGATCCGCCGAACCGAGCCGTCATCAAATGGCGCAACGAATTCCGTCCCGAATTGAAGGTAGAGGGCTGGTCGCGCTGCACGATGGAGCTGTCGCACGATGGCGGTATGACCAAACTCTCCGTCACGCACACCATCGACAAGGAAAACGCGCAGTTCATTCAGGCCGTGTCTGGTGGCTGGCCGCGCATTCTGTCGAGCCTCAAATCCTTTCTCGAAAAAGGCGATGCACGCGTCGAGACACGCGCTTTCCGGAAGGGCTAAATTCGCGCGTCTTTATGCCGTCACAGAGAAAACAACATGACGAAATCAATCGAGACGTTTCTGATGTTCACTGGGCGCTGCGAAGAAGCGATCACGTTTTACGCAGCGCAAATCTCCAACTCCTCGGTCGACAACGTCACCAAATGGGGCGCGGGTGGTCCGGGCAAGGAAGGCACAGTGATGCGCGCGGCCTTCACCCTGAATGGCGTGAAGTATCAGGCGACCGACAGCCCTGCGGTTCACAAATTCGACTTCACGCCATCCATGTCTTTGTTTCTGGAATGTGAAAGCGAAGCCGAACTCGATCGTCTGTTCGCCGCGTTCAGCGAAGGCGGCCAGACTTTGATGCCGCTCGGCAATTACGGCTTCAGCAAAAAGTTCGGCTGGTGCAACGATCGCTTTGGCGTATCGTGGCAGTTGAACTTCGCCTGAGCGGGGACTGGAATGACACCCAAATTGCAGTTGTCGTTCGCCGCGATAATCGGGCTTTTTCTGCTTTCGGCAACCGCACAGGCTGACACTATGACCGCAGACAAATCGGCAGGACACGTCACCGGCGTCGGTGGCGTGTTCGTCAAGAGCAAAGACCCGAAGGCGTTGGCGGCGTGGTATCGCGACGTTCTCGGTATCCCGGTCGAATCCTGGGGTGGCGCGATGTTGCGGTACGACGCGCCGGGTCATCCGCAGATGGTTGTATGGAATGCCTTTTCGCAAACCGGCGATTATATGGCGCCATCGACGCGCGAGTTCATGTTGAATTTTGCCGTCGACGATATGGACGCGTTCGTCGCGAAGCTCGAAGCCAAAGGCATCAAAATATTGAAGCGCGACGACAGCGATCCGAGCGGGAAGTTCGCATGGATCATGGACCCCGACGGCACCAAGATCGAACTGTGGCAGCCATTAAAGCACTAGACGCGCAGCCTCAGATCGTCGATGGCCTTCATCTCGGTCACCGATAACGGGCCAAGACGTTCGCCCTCCAGGCATTGCGCAAGTTCTTCGCGGTTCTTCACACCCAGCACCACCGTAGCGACGCCATCCATCGACAGCGCATAGCGGTGCGAGACGACCGCGGGGTCTTGCCCGAGCTGCTTGCATAATTGGCGATATGGCGCCGCGCGGTCGTGGTCCTTTGTTTCGGGATGGTTCGCGGACAATGAACGGTCGATCTGCGCGGTCAATGCGCCCGCCTGCACGGCACGGATGCCCATCACGCCGACTCCGTTTTCTTTCGCCTTGGCGATGATCGCGCGTGGCGCTGCCGGCTCGGCATAGCGCCGCAAGGCGCCGGCGCTGTCCATCAGGTTCGTGATGGCTTGCACGATGGCTGGCTTTGGATCGTGTGCGAGCGCGCGCTGAATGGTGGATGGGACGCCGATGCCTGTGATCGCCCACATGCCGATCTTGCCTTGTGCTTTCAGTTTTTCGACCGCGGGAATGAAATGTTCGGTGTAGAGCGACCATGTCGTCGCGAAGCTGTCGCGGAGGTCGGGGCGTACCGCATAGACGAAGTCGTCTTCGCAGATGTTGGAGTGCAAGAAGAAGACGTCCACCCGCTTCAGTTTCATCGCGGCCAGAGACGCATCCAGCGATTGAACTAGGCGCTGCTCGATTTCGGCCGCTGGTGGCGAGCCCAAATAGCACTTTGTAGTGATGCGAACATGCGCGGGCAACTTGCCGTTGAACGTCTCGCCGATGATCGCCTCGCAACTCCCATACATGGGCGCGGTGTCGATGAGATCGATGCCGCCATCGAGCGCGGCGTGGATTGTCGCGATGGATTCCTCGCGGCTCGATGGTCCCCAGATGTGACCGATGCCGCCGCCACCCAATGTGAGACGGCTAACCTGACCAAGCGGACCGAGCGCGTTCGTTTTCATGGCTACCTCTGACACACGGGACAATAGAAACTCGAGCGTCCACTTTGCACGATGCGCTTGATCACGCCCTCATCGGCGCGCTGGCATAATTTCTTGGCGCGGCCATAGACCGCGAAGTGATGCTGGAAATAGCCGAGTTCGCCGTGAACCTGCTTGTGATCGCGCAAGGATGAGCCTCCGGCTTTCACGGCTTCGCGCAACACGGCTTTGATGGCGCTCACCAGCGGCGTGATTTCATCCGGCTTCACGCGCGCCGCGCGCCGCTTTGGCGAAATCTTCGCGCGCCACAGCGCCTCGCACACATAGATGTTTCCGAGACCGGCGATAATCCGCTGATCGAGCAGGGCGGATTTGATCGGCGTCTTTTTGCCTTTCAGCGCGTCTTTCAGAAACGCGGCATCGAAATCGTCCGATAGCGGTTCGACGCCGACCGCTTTGAACAGCTTGTGCTCGCCGATCTCGTCGGTCTTGATCAACGTCATCAGCCCGAAGCGGCGGTGATCGTTGAACACGATCTTCGCCGGCGCATCGGTATCGAACACGACGTGATCGTGCTTGCCCTTTCCCGCATGATCCCCGGCGCGCTCATAGTAGAACTCGCCCAGCTTCGCCCGCTCGCCCTTGGCATAAACGCTCATGCTACCGGACATGCCCAAATGGATAACGAGCGTTTCGCCGTCGTCGAGATTGGCCATGATATATTTGGCCCGCCGCCAGAGTTTCGTGACACGCCGGCCGGTCAGCCGTTTCGCAAAACTCTTGGGGAAGGCGATGCGCAAATCCTTGCGCCGCGTCTCGACATGGGTGAGACGGTGGTGCTCCAGCGCCGGCCTGAGGCCGTTCATCACAGTTTCGACTTCGGGTAGTTCGGGCATTATGCTGCATACGATGAACGCCGATCCCAAATCCACCGCATCGTTCGGATACCGCGACGTCCCCGAGGCCGATAAAGAGGCCATGGTGCGCGAAGTCTTTTCGTCGGTCGCCAGCCGCTACGACCTGATGAACGATCTGATGTCCGGTGGAATCCATCGCATCTGGAAGGACGCGATGGTGGAGTGGCTCAATCCCCAACCGGATTGGAAGAGCGTCGATGTGGCGGGCGGCACAGGCGACATCGCGTTTCGCATCGCCGACATGGCCCGCTCTCGGGGCGGCGAAGCGAAGGTCACGGTCTGCGACATCAATCCCGATATGCTGGGCGAGGGTGTGCGTCGCGCGGAAGCGAAAGGCGAGAGCGCCATCGAATGGATCTGCGGCAGCGCCGAAGCGCTTCCGTTTCCGGATAACAGTTTCGACTCTTATACAATCGCGTTCGGCATCCGGAACGTGACGCATATTGATCGCGCGCTCACCGAAGCGTTGCGCGTGCTGAAACCGGGCGGGCGATTCATCTGTCTCGAGTTCAGCAAGGTACAAGCGCCGGTGCTGGACGAATTGTACGAGCGCTTCTCTTTCGCGGTAATTCCCAAGATCGGCGAACTTGTGGCGCAGGATGCAGAATCCTATCGCTATCTCGCGGAAAGCATCCGCCGGTTTCCGCCGCAAGCGAAATTCGCGAAGATGATCGAGAAGGCGGGGCTTTCGCGCGTGAAAGTGCGCAATCTCTCCGGCGGCATCGCGGCCATGCATTCGGCGTGGAAGATTTGAGCGCACTGTCCGACATTCGCCGGTTGCATCATATCGCGCGCGTACTGGCGAAGCATGACGCGCTGGTGCCGCGCGAATATCTCGATGGTTTGCCGCTGTCGCTGCGCATTGCACGGCGTTTGCTCGGTACGCGTGAGCGCCACGATAAGCTGGCGCCGCCCGGCGTTCGTTTGGCCGCAGCGTTAGAAAGCCTCGGCCCCGCAACGATCAAACTTGGGCAAGTGCTGGCGACCCGGCCCGATCTCATTGGCGCGGACGTCGCGCACGCACTTGAGACATTGCAGGACCGTCTGCCCCCCTTCTCGATGGAAGAAGCCAAAGCGGAAATCCAGACGTCACTCGCGCGGCCCTTGCCGCAAATCTATTCGTCGTTAAGCGAGCCTGTCGCTGCCGCGTCCATTGCGCAGGTGCATGTCGGGGAGACAACGGACACCGAGCCGCAAAAGGTCGCCGTAAAAGTCTTGAGGCCGAACATCCATCGCGATTTTGCGAAAGACTTGTCTGCCTTCGCCTTCGCCTCGCGCATCGGCGAGCGGCATTCGGCAGAAGCACGGCGGCTGCGACTAAAGGCGGTCGTTGCGACGCTCGCGGAATCGGTCGCACTCGAACTCGATCTGCGGATGGAAGGCGCGGCGGCGTCCGAGCTGCATGAAAATACCAAGAGCGATCCCGATTTCCGCGTCCCGAAGATCGATTGGACGCGTACCGGCGGTCGGGTTTTGACAACAGAGTGGATCGACGGTACGCCGCTGCGCGATGTCGACGCTTTGCGCGCTGCGGGGCACGATCCAAAACGCATCGCCGTCGTCGTCGTGCAAAGCTTTCTCACCCAAGCGCTGCGCGACGGTTTCTTCCATGCCGATCTGCATCCCGGAAACCTGTTCGTGGATGCGCAGGGCAAGCTCGTCGCGGTCGATTTCGGCATCATGGGACGGCTTGATCCCGCGATGCGGCGCTTCCTCGCCGAAACGCTCGGTGGATTTCTGTCGCGCGATTATCGCCGAGTCGCGGAAGTGCATTTCGATGCCGGATTCGTGCCGCGCAGCCATCCCGTCGATACATTCGCCCAAGCCTTGCGCGCCATTGGTGAGCCGATCTTCGGCCGTACCGCGCGCGATGTGTCGATGGCGAAGCTTCTCGGCCAGCTGTTCGACACGACCTATCGCTTCGACATGCAGGCGCAACCGCAGCTCATTCTTCTGCAAAAGACGATGGTGGTGGTCGAAGGCGTTTCACGCGGCCTCGATCCGGATTTCGACATCTGGGAAACCGCGCGTCCCGTCGTCGAGAAATGGATGGTCGCGCAGATCGGTCCCGAAGCGCGCATCCGCGAAGTCACCGATGGCGTGAATGCGCTCGGCAAACTCGCGCGCGATCTTCCGCAATTACTCCGCAACGCAGAAACGGTGTCGGCCATGCTTGCCGATGGCGGCATGCGGCTTCATCCCGATACGGTACGCCAGATCGCCGAAGCGCAAGCGCAGCGCAATCGCAACACGAAGATCGCAATATGGATTGGCGCCGCCGCGCTCGTCGCGCTTGCGATCGTTCTAGTGAAATTGCTGTAGAGAAAAACTAGCCCGGGCTCTTGGGCACGATAATCGATTGGGCCACCTTCACATGACCAGCATCGCAAGTCTGTGAGCCCTTCGTGTCCATCACGTAGATCTTGAGATCGTATGTGTGGTTGCCGATCTCTGGTGTGTTCGGCACCGTCACCTGCAGCGAACCCTTGCTGAGCTGCTGGTCGGTGGCGAGAACTTTCTGATAGGCCGGCATGCTGTCGCCTGGGACAGCGGAGATCGTCAGCACCACGCGCACATCGCTGCTCTGTTGTGCAACTTGTAACGCATCGCAGCTGATGCCGATCTGATCGCCAGGCGCGACAACGGGAACGACCTCGTCATTCGGACCAAGATCGCCGGCGAATGCCGGACCGCTCATCGCGAGCGCACCGAGAAGCACGCCGCAGCCTATCCATGATGTACGCATCGGACCTCCCGCGGATGTAACCCGAGCAACGCCCCAGTCTACAGCATGGTTCGGGCAATCCCAAGGACCGAGTGGCCCGAGCCTATGCGGAGACTCGGGCCCTTTGGGGTTACCGGATACGGCTGAGATGGCGGAATCTGGCGAACATGGCCGCGGCGGCGACTGCCAACCCGAAGGCCAGCCCGATCCAGATCCCAAGCCCCTTCATGTGAAATGTGAAAGCAAGAAGCAGGCAAACCGGGAATCCAGCTCCCCAATAGCTCGCACCCGCGATCCACATTGGTGCCCGCGCATCCTTCAATCCGCGCAGCGACAGCGCGCCTACGACCTGTATGCCGTCCACCACCTGGAACACGGCGGCGACATGCAGGAAGATCACAGCCAACGCGATCACATCCGCGTTAGCGCTATCGTCAGCGAAGTAGAGCGCCGCGATTCTCTCTGGAAAGAGCCAGAGCAACACGCCGGTCGCTGACATGAAGGCGACCGCCATCATCATCGCGCTGTAACCCGCACGCTGCGCCGCTTCGCGATCACGCGCGCCTGCCGCCAACCCCACGCGCACCGTTGCCGCCATTCCGATGCCGAGAGGCACCATAAAGGTGATCGACGGCACGTTGAGCGCGATCATGTGTGCGGCGACGTTCGCGGTTCCGAATGTCCCCATGATCAGCGTTGCCGAATTGAACAACATCGCTTCAAAGATCATGGTCATGCCGATGGGCAAACCCAGCCGCATGACTTCCGCCAGCTTCTCCCAATGCGGGCGATGCACCCGGCGCCAGATGCGATACTTCCGCAAGCCCGGTGTCAGCCAGACCACCAGCACCATCGCAAAGAAGCTGAACGTGTAGGACGATGCGCTCGCCAGTCCCGAACCGGTGACGCCCATTTTCGGAAATCCGAAATGGCCGAAGATCAGCGTGTAGTCGCCGAGTGCGTTAAAGAAGATGGCGATCGCCATCACCCACATCGACGCTTTGGGTTTCGACAACGCTGTCGAGAAATTACGCAGCACCTGATAGCCGAGCGAGAAGGGCAAGCCCCAGCAGAGTGCCGTGACAAACTTGCCGGCGAGCGTGGCCAGCTCGGGTGTTTGCCCCAAGAAGATCAGTGTGTGTTTGGCGATCAACAGGAAGCCGACCAGTGGCATTGACAACAATGCTACCGCCCAAAAGCCCATGCGCGTGGCCGCGCGCACGCCGGCGCGATCCTTCGGACGCGAGCCCAGGATATGCGCGATCATCGGCGACACGGCCGCGACGGGACCGCATCCGATCAACCACGTGAAAAAGAACACAGTGTTGCCGAGCGCGGCCGCGGCGAGCGCCGTCTTGCCCAAGCGACCGAGCATGACGGTGTCGGTCGTCATGATCGCCATCTGTGCGAGCTGCGTGAGCACGAGCGGCGCGGCGAGCTTCAACATCTCGCGCGCTTCGGCGAACCACGCCTCCAGGCCATGCCCGGTAACGCGGGCGCCTGCGTTGGAAAGATCGATCTCTGCTATCTCTGACATGACACGGGCTTTTTCTTTTTAGCCCGAACCCGGCTCTGGTGGGGAACGCCAGATACAAAAATCCCCTCCGGAGCCAGGCTCGGGAGGGGTGAAACTTGAGCGGATTTAGGATGACCTAGATCGCGCTCACCTCGCGAGCGTATGTGGCGGCAAATCCGCCGCGCGAAAGCGCGGTCGGTGCGGCCGTGCAAACTTTCATGACGTTACTGCGCATCATCGCTCACGAATCGCCCTCACGGCCCCATGCCGCGAAGTGCAGCGTGGTTACGCCTGGGATTTAACGAAGTCAATCTGGTGTGGCAGAAGTCATACGCCTGTTGCGCGGAACGCACACGGATACCGCGTCAGGCTAAGATAGAAATTCTCAGTTCTTTACACTTTGAAAATAAGGTCGCCCTGATGTCGTGTCCGGAATTGACACGGTTACTTCGCCGATTTCTTTGTCTTTCTTCTTCGCAATTGGAATGTCACGCGCGCTCTGGTCGGAAACATCGAATACGACGCCGTTTGCAGGATTTTGTCCGTTGCCGCTCCAAACCGCAGCGTGGGCGCGGTAGTCGCCAATATATACCGTTTCGCCGGACTTCACCGCGAAGGGTAAGGCAATCGTATCCAACGGCGTAATCAATTCGGGAAACGTAGCAATTTTCAGACCCGACACTGTCCAATCGCCGGGAGAGAGCGACAGAATTTTTACGGCGCCGTTTTCAAAGGCATCGTCAAAATCACGTCTGGTTCCAAATAGAGGACTGGTCTGAATGTAGGCCGTAAAGTCGTTGTGCCTTCCATCGACACTTCGGAATAGAAGCTGGACCTCTTGAAAAGAGGTTCCTGGGCTCGCGCCGAATCCGAGAACTACCTTTCCGTCATCACTCGCTCCGGCTGAAGAGATACTGAGTGCAATTGCGATCGCTATCG
>DASZML010000043.1:0-3725 GCA_035551875.1 Rhizomicrobium sp. | reverse complement strand
GCGCGATTGGCCGGTGCTGATGTCGGCCGCTTTGTCGCCGCATCGAACTTCTTGCGCGAACAAGGTCTCACCGCGCCGGAGATTTATGCCGCGGATACCGCACAAGGTTTCGCGCTGATCGAAGATCTCGGTAACGATCTTTATGCCGATGTGCTCAGCGCTGGTGGCGATGCAGATGAACTCTATGGCGCGGCCATCGATGCGCTGGCAAAGCTTCACACGCATACCGCACCAAGCGCCCTCTCCGATAAGCCGCTGCACAAATATGACGAGACGGCGCTGATCGCCGAGACCGATCTGCTGCCGGAGTGGTTCTTCCCCGTCGCGCTTGGCCGGAAAGCGAGCGACGACGAACTCGCAGAGCATCGCACGCTATGGAGACGGGTGCTCGATCCGGTGTTCCAGCATCCGTCCGTGTTCGTGCATCGCGACTATCATGCGCAGAATCTGCTGTGGCTGCCGGACCGCGAGGGACACGCCCGCGTCGGCGTCATCGATTTCCAAGACGCTGTTGCCGGAACGCACGCTTACGATCTTGTGTCACTGGTCGAAGACGCGCGCCGGGATGTCGATCCGACGCTCGCCGAAGCGATGACCGCACGCTATCTGCAAAAGATGCGCACGCAACAGACCCCGTTGGATGAACCCGAATTCCGCGCGCAGGCCGCGATCATGGCGGCGCAGCGCAACGCCAAGATCGTCGGCATCTTCGCGCGCCTGTATAAGCGCGATCACAAACCGCGTTATCTGGACTATCTGCCGCGCGTGTGGGGCTATCTCAATCACGATCTCGCGCATCCCGCGCTCGCGCCGCTTAGCGCGTGGTATGCGAAGACAATCCCGATGGATGCGCGCGGCAAACCCAACATCGAGACCGCTTCCGCATGAGCGCCAATATCACCCGCGCGATGATCATGGCCGCCGGCTATGGCACGCGCATGCGGCCCCTCACCAACACGACGCCAAAACCGCTGGTGAAAGTGCGCGGACGCGCGTTGATCGATCACGTCATCGACCGCCTCGTCGCGACCGGCGTGAATACCATCGTCGTGAACATTCACTACATGGGCGACCAGATCGCCGCTCACATCGCCAAGCGCAACGACGCCACGTTCATCATCTCCGATGAGACGGACACACTTCTCGATTCTGGGGGCGGCATCTACAAGGCGATCTCGCATTTCAAAGGTGAGCCATTCTTCCACGCCAACGCGGACACCATGTGGGTGGAAGGCGTGACGCATGCGCTCGATCGGCTGAAAGCGCGCTGGGACGAGAGCGAAATGGATGCGCTGATGCTTCTCGCACCGACCGTCTCAACCATCTGTTACGACGGCCGCGGCGATTTCATGATGGATGTGGATGGCCGCTTGTCGCGCGTGCCGCAGGGCCGCGTGTCTCCCTTCGTGTGGATGAGCATGGAGATCGTGCACCCGCGCTTGTTCGATGGCGTCACGGAAACGAAGTTCTCCATCAACCCGCTCTGGGACAAGGCGATCAAGAAACGCCGCCTCTTCGGCCAGCGCCTCGACGGCGTGTGGATGCATATCGACCGGCCCGATGCGGTGGCCGCGTCCGAAGCCTATCTGGCGCGCGCATAGCCTATGCCCTCTCCCCCATGTGGGACAGGGAGTGATAAGATTTGAGTCCGATGCCCAACGTCCTCACGATTCCTTCTAGCGCGCCTTTCGCCCAGACGCTTGTGCGCGGATTGATCGACCGCTTGAAGCGGCAAGACGATCCGCTGGCATTGTCGCGCGCGACAATCTATCTGCCGACACGGCGCGCGGTGCGAAACCTGGCGGAAATCTTCGCGCGCGAGCTTGGCGGCGCGGCATTGCTCCCCGAGATGCGTCCGCTCGGCGATGTCGATGAAGACGAAGCGTTTTTCGACGATGCCGCAGACGCGTTCGATCTTCCGCCCGTCATCGCGCCGATCCGCCGCCGCCTGCTGTTGGCCGCGCTCGTGCGCCAATGGGACAAGGCACAGCGCAAGGGAACGATAACGTTTGCCCAATCCGCGAGCCTCGCTGGCAATCTCGCAACCTTTTTCGACGAAGCACAGACGCAACAGATCGATTTATCGCGATTGGACGGATTGGTCGAAGGCGTGTTCGCCGCGCATTGGGACGAAGTGCGGGAATTCCTTGACCATCTCTATAAGGCTTGGCCCGCGGTCTTGGCCGCCGAAAACGCCATCGATCCCGCCGACCGGCGCAATCGCGTGCTTCAGGCGCTCGCGAAACGGCTGAGACAGAATCCGCCGCAAGGGCCAGTGATCGCGGCGGGTTCGACCGGTTCTATTCCGGCGACGGCGGAATTGTTGCGCGCCATATCCGAGTTGCCGAACGGATCGGTGGTCTTGCCCGGCCTCGATCGCGAACTCGATAAAGCAAGCTGGGATCAGCTCGACGAAGGCCATCCGCAATACGGCATGAAGCAATTGCTCACCCGCATGGAATTGGCGCGCGACGATGTTCGCGACTGGACGCCGGCGGTCGTGGGAAACAACGCGCGCGAATTGCTGTTGCGCGAAACCTTGCGGCCCGCACCTACCACCGATGCATGGCGCGCGATCGCAGAGACGGGCTCCGGCGATATCGCGAAAGGACTGGACGGTCTCAGTATCGTCGAAGCGTCGCATCCCGGCGAAGAAGCGCTCGCCATAGCGTTGATCTTGCGCGAAACATTGGAGACGCCGAATAAGACCGCCGCACTCGTCACGCCGGATCGCAATCTCGCGCGCCGCGTCGCATCGGAAATGCGGCGCTGGAATATCGACATCGACGATTCCGCCGGCCGCCCGCTTGCCAACACGCCGCCCGGAACATTGCTTACGCTCATTGCGGAAGCGGTGGACGCCACGTTCGCGCCGGTGCCGTTGCTGGCGCTTCTGAAACACCCGCTATGTTCCGGCGGCGAAGAGACAGCCGAATTTCGCCGCCGTGTGCGCGAGCTGGACCGCTTCGCCTTGCGCGGCTCGCGGCCCGATCCCGGTCTCGCCGGGATCGCGCGCGCGATTGAAGCCGCACGGAAAGATGCGGATCATCGCAACAATTCGCGCTTTGCTTCGACACTGGTTTTACTCGCGCAATGGTTCGAGAGTGTTTGCGATATCCTTCGCCCACTCGAAGACGCTTTCGCCGCGCGCGAAATTCACATCGGCGATGTTCTGCCCGTTCACATCGACACTGCGCAACGTCTTGCCGCAACCCACAAAGAAGATGGAGCAAACATTCTCTGGCGCGGAGAAGCCGGCAACGCAGCGGCATTATTTTCAGCGGCGCTCGCCGATGCGGCCAATGGCATCCCGGCCATCGAAAACACGTCCTATGCGGTTCTGTTTCGCGCCCTCGCCGAGACGATTCCTGTACGGCCGGTGTTCGGACAGCATCCGCGTCTGGCGATCCTGGGTCAGCTTGAAGCGCGCTTGCAAAGTTTCGACGTCACAATCCTCGGCGGTTTGAACGAAGGCACTTGGCCCCGCGCGGCATCCACCGATCCGTGGCTGTCGCGGCCGATGCGCCAGAAGCTCGGCCTTGAACAACCCGAACGCGCTATCGGTCTTTCCGCGCACGATTTCGCCGCGCTCGCGTCAGGCCCACGCGTCGTTCTCACCCGCGCGCAAAAATCGGAAGGCTCGCCAACCATTCCGTCGCGCTGGCTGCAACGCCTGCAACAACTCGCGAACGGCCTTGAACTGGGCGAACAACTCAAAGCCGGGC
>DASZML010000042.1:0-3883 GCA_035551875.1 Rhizomicrobium sp. | reverse complement strand
ATGTGACAGCGCCTCGCGTAGCAAATTGAGAGCGCCAGCATCCATCAGGGCAACGTCCGATTGAGGTTTGAGCATACAGTGATTTTAGCACTTGCATCGGAAAACACCCAACTCGCAACTCTGACGTCGACGGTTAGTTGTTTGGGATATTGATCGCTCGCAACTGTAATGGTGAACGACCGGAGGAAGAGCCGATACTCAGCACCGCTTTAGCCACCGGCAGCTGCTCGACCGCTGCCAAGCCTTCCATCGCCCGGAAACCTGCAAGGCTGCCGGAGAATGCCGATCCCAAAGCAGAGAAGAACCCCTTCTTTTCCGGATATTGCTTAAAGGCAACGTCGTCCGTCTGCGGCAGGCCGGCTAGCTTTTCGGCATCGGCCACGGCGGTCCAGAAGCCGCCCAGCTGGTCTACCAGCCCGCGCGATTTGGCGTCGGCACCGGTCCACACCCTGCCCTTAGCGATGGCCTGCACCTGCGGCAAAGGCAACTTTCGCCCGGCCGCCACCTTCTTGGTGAAGTCGGCATAGATCACATCGGCCTGGTGATTCAGGTTGGCCCATTGCGTCGGGGTGTATGGCGTCGTGGCGGAGTCCATCAGGGCGTTCTGACCAACGCCGATCTCAGCGATATTCACGCCGATCATTCCTAGCGATTTGGCGAACGATACTTTGCCGGTCAGCACGCCAATCGATCCGGTGATCGTTCCCGGCTCGGCGACAATCTTGTTCGCGGAGGTCGAGATGTAATAGCCGCCGGACGCCGCCAGCGAACCCATGCTCACCACCACTGGCTTACCCGCTGCCTGCGCCTTCTTCACCGCATCCAGAATCTGATCGGACGCGCTCACCGAGCCGCCAGGCGAATCCACGCGCAAAACGATCACGCGAATGTCCTTGTCTTTCGTCGCTTGGCGAATGGCGTTGGCGTAATCGTCGCCCGCGATGGCAGTCGAACCGCCTCCCAAACCGCCGCCATGCGTAGAGCCATCTACGATGTCACCGGCTGCTGTGATCAGCGCGATGTGCGCATTCGCATTCGACTGCGGCTGGCTGTGCAACGCGTAGACATATTTATTTATGGTGACGGTATGCGCATTGGCGCCAGCGCGCCTCGTCGCGGCGTCTTTGGCATCGTCGTCATAGCCGATCTTGTCAATGAGACCCTTGGATTTCGCGTCTTCCGCGAATTGCGGGCTTGCTTCAAATGCAGCAGCCACGGCCTTTGGATTAAGCTTGCGTAGCGCACCGGCGTCCACGGTTCCGGTTGTGTACCAGGATTGCAAAAGCGCGGTCAGTTGCTCGCGGTCCGGCGCGGTGAAATCCTTCTCCATATACATGTCGGCGGCGCTCTTATAATCGGCGCGCTTGGCGATCTGCGGCACTGCCTGGATCTTGTCGAACAAGCCCTTGAGGAAGATTTCGCCCACGCCCGCGCCCGCTGTGCCGAATGGCGATTCCGGCTGCATCCATATTTCATTGGCGGACGCGGCCGTCAGATAGTCGCCCATCCCGCCATTCAGGAAACCTTGCGAATGCGCGATGACGAATTTTCCCGTCGTGCGGAAGCGCTTGATCGCGGCATCGAGTTCTTCGGATTGCGCCACAGAGATGTCGCCTGTGCCCAGCCGTAGCAAAAGACCCTTCACGCGGCTGTCGCGGCCCGCGTGATCCAGCGCCAAAACGAAATCCATCACCGTCAAAGGGCGCTCGCCGATATCGAAGGGACCAGCGACCGAAGAGTCCTGCATGGGCGAACGCAGGTCGGCGGTCAGCACCATATTTCCGGGCATGCCGTCACCGCGCATCATGCCGATGAAAATCAGCACAACGAACAGAAGCACGATGAACAGCACCGTCTTGGCGAAGGCATTCAACGTGCCCAGAGCGATGTTGCGTATCCAATGCAGAAAGGCGGTCATGATGAAATCCTTGCGGGCGGGCTTTGCGGAAACACTTTATATGGGGGCGGTTGTTAAGGAACGCCAATTCCATAAGCTTGCTGGTGGGCCAAATTGCAGCAATGCCGAAGGCGCCAAATAACATTGCATAATCAGAGGCTTGGATATGGCGACGTTTGACTCCGGCGGGCTGGCCCTCGCCTTCGATGAAATCGGTGCCGGAAACCCCGGCCGGCCTCTGATTCTGATTCATGGCTTTTCGTCGAACCGGAACGAAAACTGGCGGCGGATCGGCTGGTATGCCGCGCTGGAGCGGCGTCGGATGCGGTTCGTGGCGCTCGATTGCCGTGGCCATGGCGAAAGCGCCAAGCCGCACGATGCAGCCGCCTATACCCGCGAACTCATGATCGGCGATGTGTTCGCGCTGATGGATCATCTGAATATCGAGCGCGCGAACCTGATGGGCTATTCGATGGGCGCTTATCTTGCGCTGGCCGCAGCGCTCGCGAAGCCAGAACGCATCGGCGATCTGATTGTTGGCGGTGTCGGTGGCGCGATGTTCGCGCCGGCCCGGCCGAATGCTCCGCTCGTCGAAGCGATGGAAGCGAAAAATGCCGACGAGATTTCCGATCCTTTGGCGCGCAGCTTCCGGCAATTCGCAGACGATCAGGGCGAAGACAGGCTCGCGCTCGCGGCGTGCGCCAAGGCACGCACTGAACAAATTGCGGGATCGGTGTCAGAGATAAAAGCGCCGACGCTAGTTGTCGCCGGCGCGCGTGATGAACTTGCAGGCGATCCGAACGAGTTGGCGGCGCGCATTTCCCGCGCGCGTGCCGTCACCTTGCCCGGCTGCGATCATTTCTCGGCCATCCCGCATGCACTGTTCAAGGCAGCGGTGTTCGACTTCCTGGATGGAACGCTCGACTAGTTGGTCAATGAGAATTTGAAATCATATTGCGAACCTTTGGCATCGCGCGCGTGCAGGAGCATGGCACCCTTCGCACCTGTGTATTTGCCCGTACCGCCGACCACTGCGAGCGTGGTGTCGCCGGCGTCTGCAAATGGTCCTTCGACCATGATCTGCCCGTCGTTCAGTGTCGTGGTCCATGAGCAGGCAAAAGCTTTTCCCACAACTGTGCGGATGCAAAAGCCATTGTCGCTGCCCACCTGCTTTTTGTTAGCAGCATCGAAAAGCGGATTGGCGAAGGTAAGCACATCACCACGATTGTCTTTCGCCTTGCCGATGGGCGCGGTCGCGTCGGTTACAGCGTGTTCGATCACGTAAAGGGACCCCGCTGCAAACGCTGGCGTTGCGGCAAGCAATACAGTTCCAATCAAAAGCGTTTTCATCGGCCTCTCCTTCAAAGTTTCGCGAGCTTCCACGCATCGCCGGCAGGCGCCGCGCCGTGATCGTAAGGCCGCGCGGCCAGCATGTAGAGCGCGCCGAGGCCGATAATGAAGAGCCACGTCACGCTCATCGCGCAGTTGATGTACCACGGCGATGCCGGCGTGCGCGGCCATGCCATATCGACGATTGCACCGACGCCATACGCCAGCGCGACGATGTTCACCGGCACACCCCATCCACCAAGCTTGAATTGGCCCCCCGGTTTCCAGCCGCGAAAGCGCGCCGCGAGCGCGCCGAGCACGATCATCTGGAATGCGACATAGATGCCGATGATCGCGGAGTTCACGATGGTCGCGATAGCGTTCGCGAAGAAATAGCCGAGGCAAACGATGGCCGCCGCCACGATGCCCGACAGCACCAGCGCGCGCACCGGCACATGCGTATGCGGCGAAACGGTCGAGAAATAGTCGCTGCCAACAATCATCTTATCGCGGGCATAGGCGAAGACGAGGCGGCTGGTCGCGGCCTGTAACGACAAGATGCAAGACATAAACGAGACCATCACGACCGCGACGACAAGTTTCGCGCCTAGCGGTCCAAACACGGTGAGCAACACCGTCTCCACCGGTGTCGTGTTC
>DASZML010000041.1:0-5942 GCA_035551875.1 Rhizomicrobium sp. | reverse complement strand
GCCAGTTCCGTGACGAGACGATGGCGAGGATACGCCCTTGCGCTGTGACGATCGCGCGGTCTGACAGCGGCGGGGCACCGGTTCCATCGACCACGGTGACATGATCATAGACAGTGGTTGTGACGGCAGACCCATCAGCATAGACGGGCGCTGCGGCAAGCAACAGAGTCAGAGCAAACGAAACGCGGCGCATCATCCCCTCATTGGCACACGGCCGACGCATGTTACACTCCCGAAGAGCGAATGGGAGATCACAATGCCGCGGCCCAAGAACAAGGAATTCGAGTTCGGCGGCATCAATCATTTGGCGCTCGTCTGCAAGGACATGGCGCGCACGGTGGAGTTCTATTCCGGCGTCCTTGGAATGCCATTGATTAAGACGATCGATCTGCCGCGCGGCATGGGCCAGCATTTCTTTTTCGACATCGGCAATGGCGATTGCATCGCGTTCTTTTGGTTTTCGGATGCGCCGGAAGCGCAGCCGGGGGTTGCTTCCGCGACACCCGGTCCACTGCCGGGACCTTCTGCGCACGGATCGATGAACCACGTCGCGATCAACGTGCCCGCCGACAGGATTGAGGAATATCACGACAAGCTCGTGGCCAAAGGCATTCAGTGCACGCGTGTCGTGAGCCATGACGACTCGCCGATGCAGGCGAGTCTGGAAATTACGCCGACGACGTTCGTACGCTCGATCTATTTCTACGATCCGGACGGCATCGCGCTGGAATTCGCGGCATGGACGCGAGACATGCCCCAAGATGGCGACGTGAAGCACAAAGCTGCGAAAGCCAGCGATCTGGTGCGCCGTCGCGAACTCCAAACCGCGAAATAGCTTTCGATAACAATCTGCCGGGCCGCGGATTGCTAATTGCTTGTATCGGCGACGAAAATTTCTCTGTTGCGTGCAACTGCCGGAACGTCGCCGCCTGCCGCCCGTTGCCTTCATCTCTCACAGAAGGAACAAGACATGGCAAATACACAGAACCAAGATAGCGGTACAAGCAAACAGGGTACGAGCGGCAGCGGTCAGCAGAGCGGTGGCCAAAGTGGCGCTAGCACCGGAAGTCAGCAAGGTGGAATGGGCCAGCAGGGAAGCGGCAGCAGTTCCGGCGGGCAAGACGGCAACAGTGGCAGCCAGCAGGGCAGCCAGAAAGACAAGTCACAGCTCGGCTCAAGCAGCCAGACCGGTGACAAGAACCAGAACAATCAGAGTTCCAAAATCTGATTTCGGTTCTAACTGCAGCCGTCACGGACATCCGTGGCGGCTGCATTTTTATGTTTGCAGCGCTTCGGACCAGCGGCCGCGAACATCCGTTAAGTCCCGAACATCGAACATGTTTTGCGCAGTTGTACGAACGAACGCGCGACTGGTGTCATTCGCCAGATATTCGGCAGGCGATTTTCCATCGACACGTGCAAGCAGCAGCGCGGGCAACAGAGCCGCGGTGCGCAGTTCGATTTTTGAAGGCTCTTCCCAGGTAACATTGTCCAGATAGCTCGCCGACAAGATGTCGAAGCTGGAAAGATATGGATTTGCGTACTCGCGGTGCCACACGCATTTCAACAGAAGGTGATTGAGGCAGAAGGCCAGGTCGAACGCGGGATCGCCATAGCATGCCGTTTCGGCATCCAGGAAAACCGGTCCCTCCGGCCCAGCCAGAATGTTTTTCGGGCTGATGTCGCCCTGCATCAACGCGATGCGTGATTTTGCGATGCTGTCGGACAATGCGCGGATGCGCGGCGCGAGATCGGGATGATTCTTCGCTGTGAACAAGAGATAGGGTTCTAACCGCAGCGCGTGAAATTGCGCGTCATGTGCGAAGTCGTGCGCAATGTCCTCGCGGTCCGCTGTGGCGGCATGAATGTGCGCGAGCGCCTCCCCAACGGCGGCGGCGAAATCCAAATCGATCTTTCCTGCGGCAAGCTGCGCCTTCCATAGCGGATAGGTTTGTGGCGGCAGATATTCCATCGCGAAGGTATGATGTGGCCGGTCTTCGCCGAGAATCTCCGGCACACGGCGCGGATCGATTCCGGCGACCAGGTGAAACCAGTCCGCCTCCGTGCTCGCGCGTTCGGCCGGAGCGCGCCACTCCGCTTCGACCCGCAATTTCGGCAATGCGCGTTTCACGACAATATCCCTGCCGCCCGTCGTGACATGCCAGACATCGCAGGAGACGCCGCCCGCAAGCGGCACGACCGTGAACGGATCGCCTTCGCGCAACAACCCCATGCGTATAATGGATCCTGCTATCACTGCGTGGTCGTCAGAATGTGGGTTCATCGCGCCGCCTGCTTATCGGCGCTGACAATATCGCTGTTTGGGGCGGTCCAATACCGCGCGACGCGGCGGCACAGACTGCGCCACCGCGTCGACACAAAACATCACCGAAGTTAGATCTTCGAAGACCGGCGGCGATAACCAAAGAAAGCCGCCAACCCCAGACCTGAAAGCAAAAGTGCAATTGTGCCAGGTTCCGGCACCGGTACTGAATCCGCGTTTGCCCAATAAGCGGTGTAAGGATCAGCCACCGCGCTTGGAAAATTGGCCGGATCGTCGAAATTGTAAGCTTGCATGATGACTTCGGAAAAATCGACCGAACCGAAGGTGTTCGACTGATCATAGACTTGCACGCCGTTCAGAAAATATAGGAAGTCTGTGCCTGTAAAATCGATCGACAACGCATTCCAACTGTTTGTGTTTCCGCTTGCACCGAGTTCCATCCAACCGCCATTTCCGGCGTTGAGTGTATCGTCCCATACTTGAAAGCCAACATAGCCGCCGGTACCTTCGTTGGTGAAGCCCATGATCGGATAGTCAGAGATAGTTGACGTCGAATCCGTCATGACGCCCCACATATCCGTTCGAACGGCGCCATTGCTGGCGTTCAACCAGCTCGCAGGAATGTAAACATCTGCGCTCAAAGAATCGCCGGCTGCTCCGCTGATGATGTAGCCTTCGCCCTGCGTGTCATAGAATTGGTCGCTCTCGCCACCGCGATTTGCGGCAGCGCCATTCGCGCCTATACCAATACCGAGGACATTTGTGGCGCCTTGATAGGTGCCGACATTTGAAAAACTGTCGGGGGCATAACGATCAACGGTCCAGCCCGCCGGCGCGGTTGAGAAATCCGGCATCAGTTCAGCGGCGTTCGCTGTGCTTGCAAATAAAGTGACCGCGGCGGCACCCAGCAACGATGTTAGTGCTTGCACAGCCCGTGGGGTGGAACGGGCATTTCCGTTTTTTTGAGGGGCAAAAATCACGGTGGTCTCCTCTCGCTGTTTGTCATTGAAGTTACACATGCGAGACTCTCGGACGTCGAATCCCTCCGTGCGTGGCTGCGTCACCGCAATGTTTGTGCCAACGAAATTTAACGAGAAAAGCTGAGAAAATCCGGGCAAAATAGTTCCGGTTGTCAAATGTTTTTACAGTCTTTCCGATTTACATGTTCGTGGGCCTTCCCAATGCCGCAAGTCTTCCAGAATCCACAAAAGCTGGCCGAGCAGGTGATTCAGGTGGTCGGCCGCAAGGTCGTGCTTGCCATGCCATTGGGACTGGGCAAGGCGAACCATATCGCAAATGCACTTTACGACCGGGCCGCAGCGGACCGTTCGATTTCGCTGACGATTTTTACGGCGCTGACACTGGAGAAGCCGCGCTATGCCAACGATCTGGAACGGCGATTTCTTTCGCCGGTGATCGACCGGTTGTTTGGCGGCTATCCCGATCTGACCTACGCCAAAGCGTTGCGTGAGGGATCGCTGCCACCCAATGTCGAGGTCAACGATTTCTTCTTTCTCGCCGGCCGCTGGCTCAACAATCCGGTGGCGCAGCAGAATTACATTTCCGCGAATTACACGCATGCATTTCGCTATATTCTGGAGCGCGGCGTGAATGTCATCGCACAGCTCGTGGCCAAGAGCGGCGATCGATTCAGCCTGTCGTGCAACACCGACATCACGGTGGATCTTCTGAAAGCCCGCAGCGAGGGCGCGGCGAAGTTCATCGCGCTGGGGCAAGTGAACTCCGAATTGCCGTTCATGCCGGGCGAGGGCGATCTTGATGGCAAAGCGTTCGAGATGATGTTGGAGGACCCGGCGTGCGACTTTCCACTGTTCGCACCGCCGAAAGAGCCGATCGATCTTGCGGAATACGCATCAGGCATTCATATCGCGCGGCTGGTTCCCGATGGCGGCACGCTGCAGATCGGCATCGGGCAGGAAGGCGATGCGGCCGCGAAGGCGCTCATCCTGCGTCATCGTGATAATGCAACGTTCCGTGAAGCGATTTCACGGCTGGGTGCGCAGCCGACGTCACTCACACATGATGAGCCGTTCGCTCTGGGCCTCTACGCCTCGACCGAAATGCTGGTGGATTCATTCCTCGGGCTGATGGACGAAGGCGTCCTCAAGAGAGAGGCCGATGGCGCTCTGATCCATGCCGGATTCTTCCTTGGTCCGAAGGATTTCTATCGCCGCTTGCGCGAAATGCCGGCGGAGCAGCTCGCGAAAATCCAGATGGTCGCAGTGTCGTTCACCAACCAGCTTTATGGCGACGAAGAAAAGAAACGCGCCGCGCGTGTTGGCGCACGCTTCGTGAATTCCGCGATGATGGCGACGCTGATGGGCGCGATCGTGTCGGACGGTCTCGAAGACGGGCGCGTCGTATCGGGTGTTGGCGGGCAATACAATTTCGTCGAGCAGGCTTTTGCGCTTACGGATGCACGCTCGGTTATAGTGCTGGATGCCACACGCACATCCGGTGGCAAGACGGCATCGAATATTCGCTGGACCTATGGCCATGAAACAATCCCGCGTCATCTGCGTGACATTGTGGTGACCGAATATGGCGCAGCGGATTTGCGCGGGCTTGCCGACAAGGACGTGATCGCCGCCATGCTGTCGATTGCGGATTCGCGCTTTCAGCCGGAGTTGATGCGTGCGGCAAAAGATGCGGGCAAGCTGCCGCGCGAATATGAAATTCCGTCTGCGCATCGCGACAACACGCCAGAGCGTATTGAACGCGCACTTGGTCCGTTGCGCGATCATCTGCCGGCCTTTCCCTTCGGCACGGATTTCACGCCGGTCGAGCAACGGCTGATCCCCGCGCTGCAAATCGTGCAAACCGCGGCATCTTCGCCGATGTCGCTCGCAAGTTTGGGATTCTCGGGCTTCTCCGCGCCAAGAGACAAGGACGCTCTCGCCCGCATGAAACTCGATACGCCACGTTCAATATCTGACCGGTTCTATGCCTTGCTGCTCAATGCCGCGCTCGCCAAATCCAAACCATGAGGAACCGACCATGAAAGCTGCTGTCTATTACGAGAACGGTCCGCCGAGCGTTCTGAAATACGAAGATGTGCCCGATCCGAAAGTGTTTCCCGGCGGCGTGCTGATCCGCGTCGAAGCAATCGCTATTGAAGGTGGTGACACGCTCAATCGTCTTGGCGGCGCGTTGATGACCAATCCGCACGTCGTGGGCTATCAGGCGGCGGGCGAGATCATCGCAGTGGGCGAGGGCGTCACCGATCTAAAAGTCGGCCAGAAAGTCGCCACCACCAACGCGTTCGGATCGCACGCGGAATTGCGCGTGGTGCCGGCGCGTGTTGCTTGGCCGTTGCCGCCCGGCATGGATACGAAGAACGCATCCGTTATTCCGGTGACGTTTGGTACTGCGGACGATTGCCTATTCGAATTCGGCCACCTCAAGAAAGGCGAAACGGCGCTGATACAAGCCGGTGCGAGCGGTGTCGGCGTGGCCGCGATCCAACTTGCCAAGCGCGTTGGTGCGACGGTGATCGCCACGGCGTCGAGCGACGAGCGACTGGAAAAGCTCAAGCCGCTCGGTCTCGATCACGGTATCAACTACCGCACGCAGGATGTGTTGCGGGAGGTAATGCAGTTGACCGGCAATCGTGGCGTGGATGTCGTTGTCGATCCGG
>DASZML010000040.1:0-4748 GCA_035551875.1 Rhizomicrobium sp. | reverse complement strand
CCTGCTCGCGCACCGGATAAGAGCGCACGCGGATCTTCGATGGATCGACATTGTCTTGCCCGTCAACGGCCGACGGAATGAGCGCACACACGCCATCCTTGCGGAAACGCCAGCCGTGATAGGGGCACTCGACTGTGTTGTCGGATTTGATCTGGCCATGCGACAGCGGAATGCCGCGATGCGGACAGATATCGCGCAGCGCGAATGCTTCGCCGTCATTTGTGCGCCCGATCATGACCGGCTCGTCGAGCAACAACTTATGCTTCACCGTCCCGCGTTTGATATCGCGCGCCATCGCGGCCATGTACCAGCAATCGCGCAGGAACATCGGCACGGCGTCCATCGTGCTGGCGGTGACTTCGACGCTCATTTCTTCGTGGCGAGCGGCTTGAGCAGGCTATCGAGCGTGGTCATGAAGGTCTGGCCCTTTTCGGGCGGCAGTTTATAGGCCCAGCCGTTCGTGTGCGAATCGATGTCGCGCGCCTCCGCGGCCGCGTCGGGACGGCCCGCCGGACCTTCGGCATAGACCGTCGCCCAATAGTCGGTGCCTTGCTTGATGATCTGCACCGTCACCGCGAGGCCGTCGAAGGTTTTGGTGATGACGTGTTGCGCGCCGCTGAAATCGAACGACGACGCTGGCCGCACATCGATGAACGAAAACCCCGTGATCACGCCGCCAACGGTATCGCCCGCGCCGGGATAGGCTTCCTGACGACCCGCTGGCGTCGGGATGATCGCAAAATCGGCATCGCTCGGCTTGTTGCGATGAACAGAGAAGGACGATCCGTTTGGCGCAACAATTTCGACATCCTGAATGCGTGAGCGGTCGACGGTGAGTACGCTCTTCTCCAGCCAATCCGCCGGATCGCTTTTCGGTTCGAAGACGCTCCGCACCAGCCAGGTTTGTTTGGAATTTGGCTTGCGGACGTAAAGGCCAATCGCGCCGCCGCTATCGCCGATGTCGGTGGCTTTGCCCGCGATGAGCGTGGCGAGCGTGTGGCCGCGTTCGTCTTGCAGCGTAAACTCCGTGCCACTGCCGTTCGGCGGTGCATCGAGATCAAGATAATGGAGCCAGTCTGAACGAGCGGTTTCCGGCTGGATGGTTTGCAGTGCTGCGATCCCGACGACCGTCATCTTCAACTGATCGAACGATGCGGGGTAGTTTCCGTGCTCTGGCAATATCCAGCCACGCTGCGGATCGAACACCACATCGAACGTGCCATGCGCGCGCGAAGCGACGCGAATGCGCGCGATCTTTTTCGCTTGGCCTGGCAGCTGCGGGAAGAACGTTTCTTCCACGCGTTTGGGCGTTGTCGTTGCCGCTTCGCGATGCAACGACAACACTGCAAGCACGACACTGATCAACGCTAGTCCGCCGAGAATGGCTAGATTGCGTTTGCGTCTGTCCTTGAGGATCTGTTCCATCGCGTGTCTCAAACCGCTATCGCGCGCGCGCGACGCCGGCGGCGTACTAATGCCAAGCCAACCGCGAACAACGAAACGAGGATCGGCACGAGCGCGATATTGATAAAGGCAAGGATGCTGCCGAGCCGGTCGATCTCCGCGCGCAAGCGATGTTGCACGTCGCGAAGTTGCGCGCGCGTGTCGATCAGGTCCCGCTTGAAGCGTTCGATCTCGGCCTGTTGCACAGCCGTCAGCGTTGTCGAGTTTTGCCCACCGGCGCCTTGACCTTGTTCCAGCGCATGCAGGCTCTGCTGCGTATCCGTCATCTTCTGTTGAAGCCCGTCGGCTTCTTGCTTGAATTGGGCTTGCGCTTTGGCTTGAATATCTTTCACCACCGTAAATGGGCGGTCATCCGTCGCGCGCGTGCGCAACGAAATGAGATCATTCGAACCCATCAGGTTTTCCAGCGCATTCAAAACGAACGCCGCATTGTCCGCGAATGGTGCGGAGAGTTGCTTGCCGTACAGGTTTTGTGTGCGAACCCAGAAGCGGTCATCGAAAATATCGCTGTCGGCCATGATGATGACATTGATGGACTTTGCAGACTTCACCTCCGGCGCATTCGTGGGCGAGGGCGGACCGCCAGGGAACGCCGTGTGCGCGGAGCCGGTGATGCGCGCGGCGATGGAATAGGGCGATCCCACCGGCTGGATCGCGTTCATCAGATCCTGCGGACGCTGATCGTTTCGCACTTGTTCGGAGTCGAGCAACGAGGCCTCTTTCGACGACGACACCAACGGCGCGAAGTGCGTCGTAGCGTCTTTCATCGGCGATATCGCGCCTGCGCTGGCAAGGTTCAGCGTCTGCAAATTCGCCGTAACCTGATCGCTGGAATCGAAATCGTCGTTGGTAAGATGCAGCCATACGGGATAACGCGCTGTCGGGTTGCGCGGATCGTTCGACGTCTGCACCTGCTGTGCCAGATCACGGTCTGCCAAAACCTTGCCGGGGTTGTAGGCGACGCCCCATGCCTGAAAGAGACGTGGAAGGGTTGAACTGGTCGGGCCGCCGCCACCGCCCATCATGCCGCCGCCGGAAGATGCGGCGATTTCCGAATTTGGATCGACGAATACGAGCGCGCGCCCCCCTTTCAGCACGAACTGATCGATAGCGTATGTCTGCTGCTGATTGAGCGCAGGCGGATGTACAATCATCAGCACGTCCGCATCGGCGGGGATGCTGGTGAATTGCGGATCAAGCATCTGCGTGTCGTAGGTCTGCGATAGCTCGGAATAGATGAGCATCGGCTGTGCTTGACCTTGCACCATCGCCTGCATGCCGCCGTTACCGGTGTCGAGCGGAAGGCTGGAGATAATCGCGACCTTCGGCTTTTTCGGATGCGAGAGTTTGTAGATCAGCGACGTCAGATCGTATTCGAGGTAGGCTTCGCGCTCGGCGGAGAAGAACGCGATGGATTGTTTGCCATCGATCGTGTTGCTGCCGACCAGGCCGAAATAGACGAGATCGCCGTTGTCAGTCGGCGCACCGGTCAGACCGTTCGATGTGGCTTCGTCTTCCGCCGGCGTGTATGGTTCTGGGTCGACTTCCTGCAAAATAATCTTGCCATCGCTGCGCGCAGCATAAGAGCGGAGCAGATCGCGCACGCGCCCGGCGTAAGCGTTGATCTGCGCATAGTCCGCCGCAATCTTCTTCGAATAGAAGAATTTTAGCGTGATCGGCTCTTGCAGTTCCGAGATGATATTTTTGGTGCCGCGCGAGAGCGTGAAGCGTTGCGTTTGCGTGAGATCGATCCGCGCACTGATGAAATACGCGTTCGCCGCGATGTTGATGGCGACGAAAATCACGGCGGCAAGCACGATGGCGGCGATGGCGTAGAGGCGGCGGGAAAGCGGTTTCATCTCAACCCGTCCGCTTCAGATCGACGACCACCACATTTGCGGCCAGAAATAACGCGATCAACGAGAGAAAAAAGATCACGTCGCGGATATCGATCACGCCGGCGGTGATCGCGATGAAATGGGTGAGGAAGCTGAACGAGGAAACGGCGTTCACCAGCACCAGCGGCGCCCATCCGTTGAAGAAGTCCAACACCAACGGTGCGCCCGAGACGGTGAACAGGAAACACACGACCACGCTGACGATGAACGCGATCACCTGATTGCTCGTCGTCGCGGAGATCGCACTGCCGATCGCGA
The DNA here is from genome assembly GCA_035551875.1 of Rhizomicrobium sp. Taxonomy (GTDB): domain Bacteria; phylum Pseudomonadota; class Alphaproteobacteria; order Micropepsales; family Micropepsaceae; genus Rhizomicrobium. The sequence continues at coordinate 1,128 of DASZML010000040.1, read as the reverse complement.
GATAGCCTCCCGCCATCAGGAAACTGCCGATATAGCTCGCTAGGATCACTCCGTTATCCGGCGAGCCGAGATAATTGACCGTGATCCAGATGGGGAATGTCAGCAGCAGCGCGATGCCGGTGAAAATCCATGCGGCGAGAAATTTGCCGACGACCGTCGCCCAAACCGGAACGGGCAGGGTGAGCAGCAATTCGATTGTGCCGGTACGACGCTCTTCGGCCCATAGCCGCATTGAAATCGCGGGGACGAGAAACAGATAGAGCCAAGGATGATAACCGAAGAACACCGACAGATCGGCAATGCCATTCTCGTAGAAATTGCCGATGTAGAACGTGAATGCGCCCATCGCAAACAGGAAGATCACGATGAACACATACGCCAGCGGCGTTTCGAAATAGGCGGCGAATTCGCGCCGGAAGATGGGCCACACGGATTTCATGTGCGTGCCTCGCGGGCGTGCGTCGCGTCATGCGTGGTGATGGCACGGAATACGTCGTCCAGGCGGCCAGGTTCGGCGTACAATTCTTTCACATCCCAGTTCGACGATGCAGCAAGTTTACTGATGTCCTCGATCAATAGCGCGCCACGGCGCGGGAACGCGGTAAGCTCTACCAGTCCATCGGGCGTTGCCGTTTGTTCGATGTTGGTAATGTTGGTGAGTGACTTGAGAGCGTTGCGTGCTTCATCCGCGTGCAAAGCTGGAAGCACAAGCGTCACCGCATTGTAATGACGCGAACGGGAGAGCAGTTCAGTCGGCGTTCCATCAGCCACGACTTTGCCGCGGTCGATAATGACAGCACGCGAACAGATCGCTTCAACCTCTTCCAGCAGATGCGTTGAAACGATAATCGCTTTCTGCGGCGCCATTTCGCGGATCAGCCGCCGCACGGAATGTTTCTGGTTCGGGTCGAGACCATCGGTTGGCTCATCCATAATGAGCACCGGCGGATCGTGCAGGATCGCTTGCGCCAGACCCACGCGGCGCTTGAAGCCCTTCGACAATGTCTCGATCGGCTGGTCGAGAACCGGATCGAGTTCGGTTTTCGCCACCGCCGCATCGACACGCGCTTTGATGTTCGCTCCAGCAAAGCCGCGCACGCGCGCAATGAAGACGAGGAACTGACGCGG
>DASZML010000039.1:0-4685 GCA_035551875.1 Rhizomicrobium sp. | reverse complement strand
AGCCAGATATCCAGCACAACCAGTTGCGGGCGCCGCGCGCGGATGGCAGCGAGCGCCGTGTCGCTGTCGGACGCAACGCGCGTCGCATAGCCTTCATCGTGCAGAATGCCCGTGATGAGATCGCGAATATCCTGCTCATCATCGACAACGAGGATTTCCGAGGAAACCGATCCATTCTTGCTCATGCTCCAACACTCGCTCTTGTGTTTTCCGTTTCACGCACGGGCTTTTGTTTCAGTGGAATCCAGATCCGAACTTCCGCACCCTTTTCATTATCGGTGCGATCGGTGATCGCCAGTTCGCCGCCATGATCTTCAAAAATCTTGCGGACAATGGCCAGTCCGAGCCCTGTGCCTTTTGCGCGCGTGGTTACATAGGGCTCGGTCAGTCGATGGCGATGTTCTGCGGGCAACCCGATGCCGTTGTCGGTGATCATAAGCTGCGCGCGGCTGTCCTCTGCACTCAACGAAATGTGAATGTGTCCCGGAGGCGCGGGTTCGCTTCGCGCGCCAATAGACTCGACAGCGTTCTTGAGAACATTCGTAAGCGCCTGGGAAACCAGCCGTCCGTCGCATTCCGCATATACGATGGACGGTGGCGCATCGGTCTCGAAGGCAATTTGCGGTGCCGCCACACGCTGCAAAAACGCCGCTTGCTGAATCAGTTCCTGCAGGTTTTCGCGCCGTACGATCGGTGCAGGCATGCGCGCAAAGGACGAGAATTCATCAACCATCCGCCCGATATCGCCAACCTGCCGCACGATGGTGTCGACGCATTGCTGGAAGATTTCCGGATCGGTGGAAATTTCGTTCGTGTATTTGCGCTTGAGCCGTTCCGCGGAAAGCTGAATCGGCGTCAGCGGGTTTTTGATCTCATGTGCAATGCGGCGCGCGACATCGGCCCACGCCGCTGTGCGCTGTGCGGAGACAAGATCGGTGATGTCGTCGAAGGTCGCGATATAGCCTGCTTCGCCGCTGCCGATCTCACTCGTGACCTGGACACTTAGATTGCGCGTCTTGCCGCCGCGCTTGATGCTTGCCTCACCGCTCGCGCGCGCGACGGGTTCGGTCAGCGCTTTGCGAACAAGCGTGGCCAGCTCTGGCACGGCTTCCGAATAGTGCTTGCCTTCGATTTCTTCTGGCGCCGCATGTAACAAGCGGGCAGCCGCGCGATTGACGATGGTTATACGGCCCTCGCCATCTAGACCGACAACGCCAGCGCTCACGCCGGCCAGCACCGCTTCGGTAAAGCGCCGGCGCATATCGATCTGATGGCTCGCGTCGACGAGTTCGTTGCGCTGTGCTTGCAGCTGAGATGTCATGCGATTGAATGCGCGACCCAAGATGCCAACTTCGTCGTCATCGCGATCCACTGGGACCTGGACGCGCAAATCGCCCGCGGACACACGCTCCGAGGCGTCGATAAGTTGTGAGATCGGGCGCACCAACCGGTTTGCGGCATAAAGACCCAACAAGATCGCAGCCATAACGATGAGCAGCGACAACATCGCGTAAAGCACCGCGAACTCGACTTCGACTTTCGAGCGATTCTTGTCGAGCTTCTTGTATTCCAGCGCAGCGGCCGCGGAGCGCTGGTAATAACCGAACACGGTCGGATCGACGCGGCGGAGTACCAAAAGATACGCATCGTTCATAGCCTGCAGGCGGATAAGCGCACGCACGACACCGATGCTGGAATTCGCGTCGATTACGATGGTGCCCGCGGAAGCTTGTGCAATATCGGCCGATGTCGGCGGTTTGGTGTCGGGGAAGTTACGCTCTTTGGTCGAGCCTAAGATCTGACCGGTAGAATCGTAGATGTACGCCGCCTGTAACCCACGGTCCTTCGTGAGCTGCCCAAGCTGTGCGAACAAGGCTTCCGGCTTCACATGCTTTTGTTCATCAAAGAGCTGCGGGTCTTGTTGAATGCCATTGGCGATGGCGAGCGCATCCGTCGTGATGGATTTTTCATGTTCGTTCACGTAGCGTTGTGAGACGGCGATGGAATTCGTGATCGCGCTACGCACCCGCGGCGAGAACCATTGTTCGATGCCCATGTTAAGCGTCACGACCGCGAATACCGCGACAAAAATCGTGGGGACGATGGCGACCGCACCGAACATGCCGACCAGGCGCGCATGCAATCGTGCACCGGCCTGCACCGAGCGCCGTTCGCTCCAAATTCTGACCATGCGCAGCGCGATCAGTACGAACAGCGCAAGCATCAGCCCGAACGTGCCAAGCAAGAGCCACAGCACGTTCGACTGGCTTGCTTTGTTCGGGATGTAACCGGAAACAATGCCGTAGGTGATCAGCCCCGAGAGGATTGCGAGGATGGCAACCGCGATGGCCACGGAAGACGAGCGCGTGGCTGCTTTCGCAAAGCCGCTCAGCCCGGTCCCCGAAGGGCCTTTCAAGACATCCGTTGCCGTCATTAAAGCCCTTTGCCGGGCCGCTAAGTCTAGGCGGCGCTTCGGAAATGCGGGCGCAGTGTAGCCAAGACACAGGCTGTTGCAAGAATGACGCGCTGCGAAATTGCAACAGGGTTAAGTTGCGGGCCTGCGGCTATTCGGCCCGAATCCCGCGGATCACCTCCAGGCCAAGGTCGCGAATCTTCTTTCGCAGCGTGTTGCGGTTGAGGCCAAGCAGATGCGCGGCGCGAATCTGGTTGCCACGGGTGGCACCCAGACAGAGCGAGATCAGCGGCCGCTCTACTTCCTGCAGGATGCGGTCGTAGATGCCTGGTGGCGGCAGGTCATCGCCGTGCGAATTAAAGTACGCCATCAGATGATGCTCGACCGCAGCGCTCAATGAGGCGCTTTCTGTTCCATCCGTTAGCGGCGTTGACTTCGGGGGCTCTTTAAGTTCGGTCGCAATTGCGTCAGCAGAAATTGTATCGCCAGCATGTAGTACCGCGAGACGGCGAACCAAATTCTCTAGCTCGCGCACATTGCCCGGCCAGCGATATTGGCGAAGCAACTGAAGTGCATCGGCATCGAGATGTTTCGGCGGCAAACCTTCACTCTCAGCCTTGCGCAAGAAGTGACTCACGAGATCGCCGATATCTTCCGTGCGTTCGCGCAACGGCGGCAAGCGCAACGGCACGACGTTGAGGCGGAAATACAAATCTTCGCGAAACAATCCCTGCTGGATCAGTTGGCGCAATTCGCGATTGGTCGCCGCGATGATGCGAACGTCGGTGTGAATCGGAACGCGCCCACCAACCGTCGTGTATTCGCCTTGCTGCAGCACGCGAAGCAGTCGCGTTTGCGCTTCCAGCGGCATATCGCCGATCTCATCGAGAAACAGCGTACCGCCTTCGGCCTGCTCAAAGCGGCCGATGCCGCGATTGGTCGCGCCTGTGAACGCGCCGCGCTCATGGCCAAACAATTCGCTTTCAACGAGTTCTTTGGGGATGGCTGCCATGTTCACCGCGACGAACGGACCGCGCCGACGACGGCCATAATCATGCAGCGCGCGCGCGACGAGTTCTTTGCCAGTGCCACTCTCGCCCACGATCATCACGGTGAGATCGGTCTGTGTGAGCCGCGCAATGACGCGATAGATTTCCTGCATGGCGGGCGAGCGCCCGATTAGCGGCAAACTATCGTCGCCCGTTTGTTTCGCGGCAGAGGTTTGCGTGGCTTGCGGCACGGCGAGCGCACGCTGCACCAGCGCCGTCAATTCCTTCAGGTCGAACGGCTTGGGCAGATAGTCGAATGCACCGCGCTCCGCCGCCGTGATCGCGGTGAGAATGGTATTCTGCGCACTCATCACGACAACGGGCAATTCCGGCCGAATGCGTTTGATGCGCGGGATCAGATCGAACCCGTTTTCGTCGGGCAGAACGACATCGGTGATGACGAGATTGCCCTCGCCTGCGGCAACCCATCGCCACAGGCCTGCGGCATTCGCGGTCGTGCGCACGTCGTACCCGGCGCGACCAAGGGCCTGGTGCAACACGGTGCGGATCGCGGCATCGTCGTCGGCGATGAGAATCGTGCCGTTCGGCATACTAAACTCCTCTTCTGTCGTCCGCTTTCGACAACAGCACGCGGAAAATCGTTCGCGCGTTTGCGCTTTCGCATTCGATGACGCCGCCGTGATCACCAACGATCTTGGCAACCAGTGCAAGCCCAAGCCCCGATCCATTCTGTTTCGTCGTCACGAAGGGATCGAAGATGTACGGCAGCAGATCGGACGAGACGCCCGGGCCGTTGTCGCGCACTGTAATTTCCAAAGGCAGCGAAAGCCGCGTGCCGGAATTGCCTTCGACAACGCGAAAGCCGGGACGATAACCTGTGGTGAGCGTGATCTCGCCGCCCTGCTCCGGCACGGCATCGCTCGCATTGCGAACGAGATTCATGAATATCTGGATGAGCTGATCCTGATCGCCTAACACCGGAGGCAGCGAAGGATCGAACACCTCCACAAACTTCACGTTCCTCGCAAAACTCGTTTCGGCGACCTGGCGCACGCGGTTGAGAACCTCGTGGATGTTCACCGGCGAACGCAGAAAGTTGCGCCGGTCGCCAAACGCTTCCATGCGATCCACGAGATTGCGGATGCGATCGGACTCCACGCAGATAAGTTGCGTGAGATTGCGATCGTTCCGTGGAACGACTTCTTCGAGAAGCTGCGCAGCGCCGCGGATACCTGCGAGTGGATTTTTGATCTCATGCGCCA
>DASZML010000038.1:0-13396 GCA_035551875.1 Rhizomicrobium sp. | reverse complement strand
GACCAGGATATTCGCGCAATCGCCGAGAAATTGAACGTTCGTACTGTTTTGGAAGGCAGCGTGCAATCGGACGGGAGCCATCTGCATATCGAGGCATCGCTGGTGAACGCAGCCGATGGCTATCAGCTGTGGTCGCAGAGTTACGATCGTTCGCTGAGCGACATCCTCGCGGTACAATCGGACATCGCGCTGGCCATCGCGAAGGCCCTCGCCCCGGCTCTTACCGGTGCGCCAGCGAAGTCGCGGGTTCCACATCCCGTGCAAATCGATCCGGCCGTCTACCGCGACTATCTTCAGGCGCAGTTCTATTTCGATCAGCGGCTGAGCGAAGGACAGACGCCGACCTCGCAAGACGCGTTGAACAGAGCCGTCACGCTGTTCCGAAAAGTCGCGGAGGCGGCACCGGACTTCGCGGACGGACAGGCCAGTTTCGCCGACGCGCTCTACACTGTCGAGCACGGCACCGAACTGGACGATCAAATCCATCATGCCTTGGAACGCGCGCTGACCATCGATCCCGAAAACCCGCAGGCTTTGGTCGTCAGCATCGAAATCGCGGGCGACAGATGGGACTGGGACAGCGTCATCCGCAATGCTGTCATCCTGAAACGCACGGCTTCCCGCACCGCCATCGGCGCTCAGGGCCTGGCCAACGCGTCTTTCTATTTCAACTTGCTGGAAGCTGTCGGATACGCCCGCGAATGGGCGCGATTGGACCCGTTTTCCTATGCCGCATGGGGAAGCGTCACGAACGCCTATTTCGCCGACGCGCGCTTTGAAGACGCGATCGCCGCCGCGAACGAAGCTCTGGCACTTCATCCCGACGACCCCGTCACCAAGCAATACCAGTGCGTCTCGCTTGCGAGCCTCAACCGTATCAGGGAGGCGAAGGCGGTGCTGGGCGCCCTGTCGAAATCCGGCATTCCGGTTCCGTTGCAGACGCACTGCAAGTTCTTCATCCTTCTGCACAGCGCCGGACCAAAAGCGGCGATCGCGTTCGTGGACAACGTGCTGTCTCGTGACCCGGCCGACGCGGGTGGTCCCGGAGACGTGGGCTTCATGCTCAGCCACACCGCCGCGCTCGATCAAGCAATGGACTGGTATGAAAGGGCGCTAACGCCGGAGCACTGGGTGTTTGAATTTTATCCGGGAAAAACCGCGCCGCAGACATTCCTCGATAATCCGCGCTGGATCGCATTGACCAAGCGGCCCGAATACCAACGCTGGCTGGCCGCGCGAGAACGCGCAAAGTTGGAACTGTCCGATTCTTATCCATAAAAAAAGCGTGAGACCCTCACTTCCGGGATGCCGCACACCATCGCGAGCAGCGAGCGTTTAATCGGTCGGGTTATTTCTCGTAGAAATAATAGCAGCCGACAAGCGTCCTCGATTTCTCGTTGTCCATCGCCATGATCGTAAAGCTGCGCTTGTCGGCGATGTCGAGCGCGCAGCTATGCATGCCGTCACTTGCCTCGCACTGCTGCAGCTTGCGACCGAGCGTTTTTTCCATCGTTGTCCGCGCCACATCGAATGGCGCATCGACGGTCAGCGAGAAACCGACGCCCATGCCCACGCTGTCGGGAAATGCCTGTTCAACGCGCAAGCCGGCGACGGACATTTTAGACTTGGGAAGAAAATAGGGCTGGTTCTGCCGATCCTGAAACTGCGTCCGAAACCTTTCGCCGAAGGCTTTCAGCTTAGCCGGATCCGACTTCTGCCAGTCGAACCAGGAATCCTGACAGAGCGCCATGCGCTGCAAGGCAACATCGTCAGCGGCCGACGCCGATGCAATTCCAGTTATTGTCAATGCAATAAGAAGAACGGTGGTTTTCATATCACTCGCTTTCAAATATCGGTTCAAGCTGCGCTTTCTTGCGCGCCGGACGCGTCCACATCACGCCGGGATAATTTTTCAACGGCACAAGCTTTTCGCCGCGATATTCCCATTCGGCCGCTTCCTGCAGTCCGATGTGATAGAGCGGCTCGCGGCCCGTCCGCATCGCAAAGATCGCGCGCGGTATCTTGATCATCTTCGGCGAGGGGGCGCGTTCGTAAAGCATCGGCGTTCCGCACACCGCGCAAAAACTCCGGATCGCATGCGTCTTCGGCTCCTCGAAGGTCGAAAGATTTTTCGCGCCTTTGCGGATGCGCACGCGGCTTTTCCAACATCCTATGTACGTCGCATAGGCGCAGCCCTGCGCGCGCTGCGTGCCGCTCGAATGATCATGCCATGCCCAGAACGCCGGCATGTCGATTTCAACCTCAATCGCGCCGCAGGCACAGATGCCGGTCGCCTTTCCGGGAGACCTCGCAGCGTGTTTGCGCTTCTGCATCGTTTCGCCCCTTTCGAAGCGCAACGTAGCACCGATCGAGCGGACTGTTATACGATGCTAAACCTTCGCCAGCGCGCGTTGCAGCTGATCGAGATCGAACGGCTTTGGAAGATAGGCGGTATCTGCGGATTGCATCTCGCCCTTTGCAGGTCCGCTTTCATAACCGCTGGCGATGATGATGGGCACGGAGCGGATCGCGCGCAATTTCTTCACCAGCTCATTGCCGGACATATCGGGCAATCCGACATCGGTAAGAACCAGATCGATAGCGCCGTCTTTCGTGAAAGCATCGATCGCTTCCTGCGCGGTGGCCGCTTCAACACTCGCGCAACCGAGTGAGTCGAGCATATCCACTGTGGTCATGCGGATGAGCGCGATGTCTTCGACGACCAGCACGCGCCGTTGGCCTTTCGTTGCGGTCGATGGCGCGGTTGCTGACGCCTGCTGTGTCTGGACCTTCCGATCGTTGGACAGCATGGAGCGGATTTTCCGCGCGAGATCGTCGCGGCGATAGGGTTTGCTCAAGAGATAGACATCGTCGTCCAGCGATCCATTGTGGACGATAGCGTTCTGCGTGTAACCAGACGTGTAAAGCACGGCCACGTTGGGCCGCATCTCGACAGCGCGGCGGCCGAACTCTCGCGTGTTGATCGGTCCAGGCATCACCACATCGGTGAAAATAAGATCGATGTGTTCGGAGCCCGCAATGATCTCCAGCGCTTTGTTTGCGTTTGCGGCTTTGAGCACGTGATAGCCAAGTTCGTTCAGCATGTCGACGACCGCTGCGCGAACGCCTTCGTCGTCCTCGACAACAAGGATGCTCTCGCGGCCGCCCGTCACCGGGCTCATATTGGAGTGTTCGGCCTTCTCTTCGTCGCGGCGCGTGCGTGGAAGATAGATCTTGATCGTCGTTCCCTGTCGCGGCTCGCTGTAAATCTTGATGTGACCGCCGGATTGTTTGACGAAGCCATAGACCTGGCTGAGTCCCAATCCTGTTCCCTGCCCCTCGGGTTTCGTCGTGTAGAATGGCTCGAAAGCGTGTGCGATGACGTCCGGCGCCATGCCCTGCCCGGTATCGCTTACCGCCAGCATTACATACTGACCCGCCGCTACTTCGGCATGCTGGGCCGAGTAATTGTCATCAAGAAACGCATTCGCGACCTCGATGGTCAGCTTGCCGCCCTCGGGCATGGCATCGCGTGCATTCACCGCTAGATTGATAATCGCATTTTCGATGCGCGACGGATCAGCCAGCGTGTTCCACAGTCCGCCGGACACCATGGAGTCGATCTCCACGCGCTCGCCCAACGTATGCCGCAAGAGGTCTGTCATGTCGTGGACGAGACGGCCCAGATTGAGCGAACGCGGTTCGAGCGGCTGACGGCGGGCGAAAGCCAGCAGCTGTCCGGTTAGCCTTGCACCCCGATCCACGGCCGCGACCGCTTTGTGAATGCGCTCGACGACGACAGGACTGTCCGTGCATTCGCGCGACAGCATATCGAGATTTGCGCTGACGATCTGAAGCAGATTGTTGAAGTCGTGCGCCACACCTCCGGTGAGATGACCGATAGCCTCCATCTTTTGCGTCTGGCGCGCGGCATCTTCCGCACGCACCCGCGCCGTCACGTCCATGCACGCGATGATGAAGCCGCCCGTGGGCACCGGCGCGCGATAGACGTCAAGCTCGCGGCCTTTCAACGAAAGGCGCTGGTAACCTTGTTCGATGTCCGTCGGACTGTCCGGTATATCTGCAAACACCTGGCTGCTGCGACGGCGATCTATGTTTTGAAAATTGGCAAGGCTCTCGCTTAATTGGGCCAGCTCCAGTGGAAAATCCAAAAGCTCGAAAAACCGACTGTTGAACACGCACAATGAGCCGTCCATCGTAAACATCGCGACGCCGTCACGAATGGAGTCCAGAGTGGTTTGCAAAATCGCCGCATCGTTCGCGCGCTTCCGTTCGCTGGAGGCCAATGCGACGTTGCTGCGGATAAGCGCGATCGCTGCCAGCATCAGGATAAAGAATGCAGCGAGAGCGGCGAGCATTGCCGCGGTCGCAGACCGGTCGTCCGCTTCTTTCCGTGCCTTCACGCGCTGAGTCAGAAGACGATCTTCGGCGCGAACGCCAGCTTCGATCAGTCCACGTAATGCGTCCATGCGCTGCTTGCCGTCTTGCAACGCACCCAAAAGCTCGGGAGAAATTTGCGCTATTGGATGCTCTGCGGAGAGAGACTTGTGGAGTGCATCAAGGCGATCATTCGCCAAATTCTGCAGGAGCAGCGCGCGCTGTTGCTGCTCGGGATTGTCTGCTGTGAGTTTACGAAAGGCGGCAATATCGCGATGCGCCTTCGTTACGCCGGCGGAATAAGGATGAAGGAATTCTTGCTTGCGAGTCAGCAAATACCCGCGCTGCCCTGTTTCCGCGTCTTGGACGTCGCCGAGAATGAGGTGCAGCTGGTCGATCACGCGATAGGTGTGAAGCACCCATTGCTGCTCTGCGCGTTCGTTGCCGGCGAACTTGACGGTAAGAAAGCTTACCGCCGCCAAAACGAGAAACAGCGGCACCACGATGAGCAACGCGAGACGATTGGCCAGCAAAATATCCCCCAGACCCGATGGCCCGGATTGCGAACGGCTTTCTGGAAAATTGGTTCCCGGCACCGTTCTTACTTAGAGCACAATGGGCACACCGCAAATGGTCGGAGAGAGAGGATTCGAACCTCCGGCCCCCACGTCCCGAACGTGGTGCTCTACCAGGCTGAGCTACTCTCCGATTGCCCTGGGAGAGCGCCTTATAGCGATGCCCCCCCGCCCCCGCAACCGGCGTAAATCCACATAGAAGGCTGATCCCCACTCGCGACAAACTAGTCGGGTCAGACCGTATTCGCTAGACTGGTGCATGGCTTCGGCACAGACGTCCGGAGCATGCGTTCGATTGGATAACGTCACTTGGCGGGAGAATATTGGATGAGAAAATTTTTGTTAGGTGTAGCAATCGCGGCAATCGCTTCAACTGTAGCAATTGCGACAGGCGAGGCTCAACCGACGCTCACAGTGAATGACGGTGTTTACAGACCGGGCATCGACCAGGCGGTCGGTACTCCGGTGCAGCTCTTCATTTATTCGGGTCGTCATTATTGCTGGTACGACGCCGGCTGGCATGGACCGGGCTGGTACTGGTGCGGCTATGGTTGGCGACGCGGCTACGGTTGGGGCGGCGGCCACGGCTGGCGCGGGTGGGACCATCGCGGCTGGCATGGCGGCCACTACGGCGGACACGGCTGGGATCATCATGGATGGGGTCATGGCGGCGACCATCACGACCACCATGATTTCGGTGGAGACCATCACGACCACCACGATTTCGGTGGCGACCATCATGACCATCACGATGGCGGTGGCGATCATCACGATCATCACGATGGCGGCGGCGAACATCACCACCATCATTAAATCGAAATGGAACAGAGAGGCGGCGGCTCGAAAGGGCTGCCGCTTTTTTTTGGTCGGCCGTCCTCAGTTTTATATATGACGTTCCCTTGCAGCCGGCACAATCCGGCATTGCAGCGTGAAAAACGGCAGCTTTGACGGTTGAACGCGAGACGCCGATCCGCAGGATAGGGCCATGATCCTCGTCGGCCACTATGATTCGCCTTATACGCGCCGGGTTGCGATAGCGCTGCGCGTGCTCGACCTGCCCTACACACATGATACGCGCTCGGTATTCGGCGATTTCGATTCCATGCGCACAACCAATCCGCTGGGACGCGTGCCGTCGCTCATCCTCGACGATGGCGCTGTGCTGATCGACAGCACGGCCATCCTCGACTGGATCGACGAAACGGTCGGGCCGAAGCGCGCACTACTACCGCCGTCCGGTCTCGCGCGCCGAGAAGCCTTGCAGCGTATCGCACTCGCCAATGGCGCGGTGGACAAGATCGGTGGTGGTGTCAATTACGAAACCATGATCCGCCCCAAGCAATATCGCTGGCCGGACTGGATCGCGCGTTGCACGACACAAGGCTTGGGCGCCCTCGCCGCACTCGAAGCGCGCGCGTGGCCCGATGATGCGCCGATCGATAACGCGCAGATCACCACCGCTTGCATGATCGACTACGTGCGGGTCACAGCGCCGCAGTTCTGGCCGGCGAACTGCTATCCCAACCTGGAACGGTTGGCAGACCGGCTTCGCGCGCGACCGGAATTCGTGGCCACAAGCTTCTCGGACTACGCGATTCCCAAGGCGGATTGAGGAATGGCTGGGGCGGGAGGGATCGAACCTCCGAATGCCGGAATCAAAATCCGGTGCCTTACCGCTTGGCGACGCCCCAAAAAGTTGGCGGACCATAGTGCCTCGCCTTTTCCCTTTCAACGCGGCATGACAGGGTAATTGAGCGCCGCTTCGCGCTGGGTTCGGGCCAATTTAAGGGTTCAAAATGTCTATCCAGCTTTTCTTCGTCGACAAGATGTTGCGCGTGATGGTGAAGCGCCGCTTTCGCCGCAATCCCGATCTCATGGAACTGCGCGCCATCATGGCGGATATGCCGCTGCGTCCCGCGCCATCACATGTCGCCGTCGACAATATCTTTCTTGATGGCATTCCGACAGAAAAGCTCGCAACCGCAACCGCGAATAAAGCCAAAGCGCTGCTCTATATTCATGGCGGCGGTTTTGTCGGAGGCGTTCCCGCCAATCATCGTCCACTGACGTGGCGGCTGGCCGACAAGCTCGGCGTTCCGGTTTATGCGATCGACTATCGCCTCGCACCCGAACATCCATTTCCCGCCGGGTTGGACGATTGCGTGACGGCATATCGCGCGCTGCTCGATTCCGGCATCGCAGCAAAATCCATCGTCATCGGCGGCGATAGTGCCGGCGGCAATCTCACGCTCACGACAGCGCTCAAATTGAAGGAACTGGGCTTGCCCCAACCCGCGGCGTTGGTGTGCCTTTCGCCCGCGACGGACATGGAGGGATTTGAATCGCGCACCAGCAATGTCCGCCGCGATGCGATGTTCACACCCGGCATGTTCCCGACGCTTGTGCCGCTCTATTGTCCCGACACCGATCCCGCGCATCCGCACATCTCACCCTATCGCGGCGATGTCAGCGGCTTGCCGCCGACGCTCATCCAGTGTTCCGGCGACGAAATGCTGCGCGACGATTCCATCATGATGGCGAAGAAGCTGGAAGCAGCAGGTGTGCCAGTGACGCTGGAAGTCTGGCCGAAGGTCTTCCACGTCTGGCAAGCGATGGCGGACCTTCTGCCGGAAGCGCGACAAGCTATCGACGACATCGTGAAATTCGTCAAACCACGTTTCGCGCAATAAAATAGATGCCGAGAATCGCGAACAAAGCCGCTGCGACTTTGTGAATCGCAGCCATCGGTAGTTTGGCGGCGAAGCGGCTGCCCATGAAGACGACGGGAATGTTTGCAAGCATCATGCCTGTCGTGCTGCCCGCGACCACAGCGAACAGATCGCGATAGCCAGCAGCCAACGCCGCTGTTGCAATCTGCGTCTTGTCGCCGATCTCCGCGATAAAAAACGCGATCAGCGTAGCCATAAACGCCCCACGGCCATTGGTCTTCGCATCGTCGCTATCGAGCTTGTCCGGGATCAACGACCACACGGCCACGCCGAGCATGGAAAGTCCCACGGTGATGTCGAGAATTCGCGGCGTGAGGAACTGGGCAAACGTCACACCGACAAATCCCGCCACGGCGTGATTGGCGATCGTGGCGAGCAGAATTGCCGCGATGATCGGCACAGGCTTGCGAAACTTCGCTGCCAGGACGAGCGAAAGCAGCTGCGTGCGATCGCCCATCTCGGCGATCGCCACCGTTGAAAGCGAAACAAGAAATGCCTGCAGCAACGAATTACTTGAACACGAGACTGATTGTCTCGGCTATGCAGGCCGGGCGGTCCTGACCTTCGATCTCGATCGTCACTTCGGTGCGCATCTGCATACCGCCGGATTTCGCCTCGGCGGACAAGAGCTTCGCACGCGCGCGCACTTTCGATCCTACGGGCACCATGTTGGTGAAGCGCACCTTATCGGAACCGTAGTTGATGCCACGCGTAACGCCTTCCACGCGCAGGAAACTACCTGTCAGAAACGGGATCAGCGATAATGTGAGATAGCCATGCGCGATGGTTTTTCCGCCGGGCATCTCTTTCTTCGCGCGTTCGACATCGATGTGGATCCACTGATGATCGCCCGTCGCATCCGCGAATTTGTTGATGCGGTCCTGTGTGATCTTCACCCAATCGGACACGCCGGTCTCCTGGCCCGCGAGCGTGGGCAATGCGTCGAATGCAACCGTCTTCGTCATGCAAGTTCTCCGATGTGAAATATCAGACAATTTTGGAATCGCGTTTGCCCCAATAGCGATCGCGAATGAGGCGCTTGTAGAGCTTGCCCGTAGGATGACGAGGCAACTCTTTCTCGAAATCCACTGAGCGCGGGCATTTGATGGCGGAAAGATTTTCGCGCGCATACACCATGAGCTCGTCGGCCAGCGCCGGTCCTGCATCCGACCAGTTCGCAGGCTGCACGACGGCTTTCACTTCCTCGCCGAAATCTTCATTTGGCACACCGATCACGGCCACGTCCGCGACTTTGGGATGATTGATGAGAAGGTTCTCGGTTTCCTGCGGGTAGATGTTCACGCCGCCGGAAATGATCATGAACGCTTTACGATCTGTGAGATATAGAAACCCTTCTTCGTCGAGCTTGCCTACATCGCCGAGAGTAGACCAGTTGGTGTGCTCAGGGTGACGTGAGTCCTTCGTCTTCTTTTCGTCGTTGTGATAGCGGAACATCGCGTCGGGCATGGCGGACTCAAAATAGATCGTGCCTTCCTCGCCCACCGGCAGTTCCTCGCCATGCTCGCCGCAGATGTGAACCGGCGCGAGTAGCGATTTTCCGACAGTGCCGGGATGCTTCAGCCAATCGGCGCTCGACACGTAGCAGAACCCGTTGCCTTCCGTGCCGGCGTAATACTCATGAATGACCGGTCCCCACCATTCGATCATCTTGCGTTTTACTTCGACCGGGCATGGCGCTGCCGCATGGATCGCCGACTTCATCGAAGACACATCGTATTTGAGACGCACGGCCTCCGGCAGTTTCAGCATGCGCACGAACATGGTGGGCACCCACTGGCTGGCGTTCGCCTTGTACTTCTCAATGTACTTGAGCGCCTCTTCGGCGTCGAAATGTTCCATCACGATCACGGTGCCGCCAAGGCGATGCACCGTCATGCAATAGCGAAGGGGCGCTGCATGATAGAGTGGCGCCGGCGACAGATAGACCGAATCTGGTCCAAGACCGAACAAAGCCGTAACTAGCATCACGAGTGGATTGGGCGCGTCGATCGGTAGATTCTGCAATGGCCCGCGAACGCCTTTCGGCCGTCCCGTCGTGCCGGACGAATAGAGCATATCGGCGCCCGCGATCTCGTCGCCGATGCGATCTGTAGGCATCGCGCCGGATGCCGCTTCATAGCTTTCATAGCCCGGCGTCGTTCCGCCAACCATAAGAAGTTTCACACCGGAAATGAGCGGCGCGAGTTCGTCCGCCGTTTTCGCAAGCGTGTGTCCGGCGACAAATACTTTCGCGGCACAATCCTTGACGATGTATTCGACTTCGCCCGCCGTCAGCCGCGAGGAGATGCAGGTGTAGTAAAGTCCCGCCCGCTGTGCCGCCCAGCAGATCGGCAGATAATCGATATTGTTTTCCATGAAGATCGCGACGCCGTCGCCGGCCTTAAGGCCAAGCTTGCGAAACAACTGCGCGCCCTGATTGGAGCGGTCTTCGACCTGGCGATAGGTCAGTGTCTCGCCGGTCGCTGCCATGATGACGGCGGCCTTATCGGGCTGCGTTTGAACATGAACTGCAGGATGCAAAGCCGTTTCCTCATATATCTTTGACCTGACTTTACGAAATGACGCCGCGCCCGCAAACTCGCCGCCCACGCTGCCTTTCCGCCGCGTAAGCTGAAAGCACATGCCACGCATGACCGATCCGCAACGCGAGACAATGCAGTTGCAGGATGGCGAGATTTCCTTTCTCGAGTGGCCGGGCACAGGCCCCCGACTGCTGTTCAGTCACGCAACCGGATTCAATGCGGAAACGTACCGCTCATTGCTGCAGCCGCTGTCGG
Source organism: Rhizomicrobium sp. (assembly GCA_035551875.1). Classification (GTDB taxonomy): domain Bacteria; phylum Pseudomonadota; class Alphaproteobacteria; order Micropepsales; family Micropepsaceae; genus Rhizomicrobium. The sequence continues at coordinate 2,896 of DASZML010000038.1, read as the reverse complement.
ACAGAATGCATGTTTTCGCGACGGATGCGCGTGGCCATGGCTTTACTTCGCTCCCCGCGACGCCCGGTGTTGCCAAGGACTGGATCATCTATCGGGACGACCTCGTACGGTTTCTCGACGGGCTGGACGGAAGGCCCACGATTCTTGCCGGCCATTCGATGGGCGCCACAGTCAGCGTGATGGCGGCGCTACTGCGTCCCGATCTGGTGCGAGGTTTGGTGCTGATCGAGCCGGTGTTCGCACCCAAACTCACACTCTGGCTTCGATTTTTGCGTGCAGTTTCACCGCGCCGTCGCACGCCGGCGTTGGCTGAACGCGCCGCAAGACGCCGTGACACTTTCGATTCACCCGATGCTGTGTTCGAAGGCTACAAGGGGCGCGGCGCATTCCAAACGTGGCCCGACGATGTATTGCGCGACTATCTGGAAGGCGGCGTGTTTCTGCTGGACGATGGCGTTCGCGTTCGGCTCGCCTGCACACCCGCCTGGGAAGCCGAAACATTCAGCTCTACGCCGTTCGGAGTCACGAGCATCGTAGGCCCGCTGCAATGTCCGGTGACTATTCTCTATGCCGGGCAAAGCTCAACATGCCCTGATTCGCAAGCGGCACTCTTTGCGCGCAATCACAAAGGCACGCGGCGCGTTCGTATCGCGAAGGCGTCGCACTTCCTTCCGATGGAATATCCGGACGTCACGCGCGAAGAAATCTGGCGGATGGCGAAAATGCTGGACGTCGAGGAAAACGTCAAAATCCGCCGCTGAACCTTCGTTCCAGCCGGCCGAGCAATTCGCCGTTCGAGAAACCCAGCGCGTCAAGGCGTCCGGCGCGGCTGAGCAAAGCCAAACCCGTCAATGTTGCCGCGATCAGCACAACATCGGTCTGCGCCTCCCGGCCTGCGCCTTCGCCCAATGCTTCAGATAGCGCGGTCAGCGCAGCGATCATGCGTCCGTTAAAAACACGTTCCGATTCAGTATTTCCTGCTTCTTTCGGCAACGCCGATGACGCAGCAGCGATCGTTTCGGTGTTCTCCAGAAGCTCGAGTGCGACAGAAGCAGCCGCGCTCAGTTTGTCATCAGCACTGGATTGCACCGCCTCACGCACCGCACGCGCGAGGCCGGAGAGATCGTCCGCCGCCAACGCCAGCAGCAACTCATCTTTGTTGCGGAAATAACCGTAGAGTGCCGCGGGCGCATATCCCGCTTCCGCCGCCACGCCGCGCAACGACAAATCGCGCGCGCCTTCGCGAACCGCAACGCGACGCGCAGCGTCGAGAATAGACGCGCGCGTTGCGCTATGTTCGCGCGAGCGGCGGGTTTGCCGGTGTTGTTCGGTGAGACTCATCCCGCGCCATCATAAGCGATTCGCTCGATAGACGCGGGATCAGAGACAACGGACTATTTGCTTGGATGTGCCTGCTTGTACGCAACGATGGACGCGTTCAACTCTGCGCCGATTTTTTCTTTCAGGCGCTGGTTTGTGTCGACCTTCGCGTCCACGCCCTTTTTGATGGACGGATCAAGCGGCTTGGGATCTTTCGCCTTGGCAGCAGCGGCTTCCTGATCATGCAAATCGCTGATCAGGCAGGACTGATAATCGTCAGACGCCTGCTCGAAAGTTTTGAAGTCCTGGATAGCATCTTTCATCTGCTGCTGGGTTGCCTTCGCGCCATCGGCCTGCGCCGGAGCGACCGGCTCGGAACAGGACGCCGCCAGAACCGGCGACGCCGAAATCATCAAGGCGGCGGCCGCCAAACCAAACTTGCCAATCATTACGCTACTCCCCTTGGATCGTTTCGCCCTCGCGAGCGGCGATGAAAGCACAAAGCATGCGGCGGAATAAAGGCCCGCTTGTGCGACCGGTTTACGCCTCGGCGGCGTATGGCGGCGCCGGGTCATATTCCATCACCCGCTGTACTTTTCGGGCGAAAGACGGTGAATGGATTTGGCCGACAAGCCAAAGCGCCATGTCAATTCCCGCGGAGACACCTGCTGCCGTCAGCAGGTTCCCATCGCGCACGTAGCGGACGTGTTCCAGAACTTCGGAAGCTTCGTTGCGGGCGCGCAATGTTTCGATAAAGCCCCAATGCGTCGTGACACGCCGGCCTTTCGCGGGGCCGGCAGCGCAGAGCAGAAGCGCGCCGGTGCACACGCTCGTTACCCATTTGCAACCGGGCGCAATCTTCGCGATCCAGTCGATCAAGGCCTTGTTATTCACTTCAACACGCGTGCCCTGCCCGCCGGGAACGAGAACGATGTCGAGCTTGGAGATGTCCGCAATCGTCGTGTCCGGCAGAACGCGCATGCCTTTGCGACAGCGCACCAACTCGTTTTTCTCCGCGATCATCATCGCGTCGAAACATTTTTTCATGCCTTCGTGCTCGGCGACCTGGTTAGCGACGTTGAACACTTCCCACGGCCCGACAAAGTCGAGTTCTTCGACCTCGTTGAACAACAGGATACCGAGTTTGAGAGTCATGGGGCGTCCTATTCGGGGAAGTCTTGAGACTATCGCGAGAGCGCGACGGCGTAACCCTCTACCGGCTGACCGGCTTCCATGCGCGGCGAGCATGCGATGAGACCGGATATCTGCATATCCGCATGCGCGGCCGCTTCGCGAAGATAGGATTCCGAATGACGCCAACGGCGTTTGGGGCCGAGTTCGAAACCATCGCCAACCTTCTTCTCGACTGTAAAGAGAAAATAGCCGCCTTCCGCGAGATGGGCGGATACGCCCGCGAACAGTTTCACGAGATCGCCGAGATAGACGACGGTGTCGGCGGCAAGCACCAGATCGTAAATGCGTTCGAATGCCGACAGACCGGTTTCGATGTCGCCGACTTTGAGATCGCTATAGAGGCCGAGTGTGCGCGCCTTCGCGATCATCGCGGGACTGAGAT
>DASZML010000037.1:0-3543 GCA_035551875.1 Rhizomicrobium sp. | reverse complement strand
CTCGAGTATCGGCAGATTTAGTCGTGCGGCGGTGGAGGCGGTGGTGGGCCATATCCCGGGGGCGGCGGCGGGGGACCATATCCGCCACGTGGCGGACCGTAGCCCGGACCGGGCACGTCGTTACCACGTTCCTGCATGCACTGGGCATACGCGTAATCGTATTGCCGCTGGATGCTCATCTGCTTCCAGCCGGGATCATTGGCATTGCCGCCGATCGCAGCTCCCGCTGCGCCGCCGACGATCGCGCCTTGCGTATTGCCGACCGCTGCGCCGAGGCCGACACCAAGTGCGGTGCCGATGACCGTGTTTCGGGTCTGCTCGTCGTTGGCTTGTTTCACGCGACCGGCCACCCGATCGTCTGCATATTGTTCGCAAGCCGACTCATCGGCGTCGAACGCCTGCATGGATTTGCCGTGGCCGGGCATCGCTTCGAAGGAAGGACCATTGGGTGCCGTAACGCAGCCGCTAAGCAACAACAGCGCGGAGACCGCAGAAAAGGCTAAGGGAATTTTACGCATCGGCACACTCTCTGTTTTTGCCTCTCAGGGCTTTGCCACTATCCAACGCGCAAGGCGCAAAAAGGGCGAAGCTCTTGAAACTGCAATCTCGGTGATGAACCCAACATGAATGATTGCGGCAGCAACCTGAATTTCCATTCATGCGTGCGGAAACTTTTGGGTTCAGTTTCGTTCTAGGAGCGGGGAAGTGGCTGTGGCGGACCGCAAGGTAAATGGTCCATGCGCGAATCAAGCAAAAGGTTTTTGACCCATCTTTCAATTTCGGCCCTTGCCGCCATCGCTACGCCGGCCGTTGCGGCGGGATTAGTGGTCGGCACGCAGCAGGCTGTTTCGGTTGCCGATAGCGATCCGCTCGGCACCACGTCCTACGCGCCGACCGATATTGCGCCCGCTGCGAGCGATGTTCGCGAAAACTATGCGACGCACGCGCCCACGCGGTTGAGCCCGCTTGCTGGCACGGACAAGCAGGCCTGGCAAAGCGCCCACTCGGTGCATGTTCGGTTCGAGCACAAGCCTTCATCGACGGCCATCGCAAGCCGCTAACGGTCCTTTCAAGTCCGCGTCAAGATTGACCACCTCTCGTGGAGGACTACAACCGCGCCGTTTGAGACGGGCGGTATGAATGAAGATTGTCGGCGGCAAGTGGTCGAACTGGTCGGGCGGGGTCACCAGCAAACCTCGCCATGTCATTGCGCCAAAGGACGAGGTCGAACTTGCGGCAGCCGTGCGCTCCGCCAGCGATACGGTGCGGGTTCCTGGCACGGGTCATTCCTTTACGCCGCTATGTGCCAGCGATGGCACGCTGATCGATCTGGCGGCTTTCAACGGATTGCGGAGTGTCGATGCGCCTCGCCAGCGCGCGACTTTCGCCGCTGAAACGCCTTTATGGGCGATCGGGCCGGCGCTTTATCCGCACAAACTCGGCCTGAACAACATGGGGGATATCGACCGTCAGGTGTTGGCTGGAGTCGTCGGCACCGGCACGCATGGAACTGGCCGCACCATGGGCAATTTCTCGTCCGCGGTGACCGGATTCAAACTTGTTCTCGCGAATGGCGACGTTCTGAATTGCACGCGCGATGAGAATACCGAAGTGTTCGAAGCTGGAAGGTGCTCGTTTGGCTCGATGGGCGTGATGAGCGAAATCACGATGCAGCTTCGGCCTGCGTATAAGCTCTCGGAAAAGAATTTTCTGATGCCGCCTGACGAGCTATTCGGGCGGCTAGACCAGCTTGTGAATGAGAACCGGCATTTCGAATTCTTCTGGTTTCCCTACGCAGACGTTTGCATTTGTAAAACTCTAAACGAGACCGATGAACCTGCGCCGGAACCGCGCGGCGCCCTTGAGATGTTCGCGCGCGGTGAGAAGGGCAGTGCAGACACGTCGCTGTTTGCTGGTATCAACGCGGTCCTGCCCTACGCGCCCTTCCTGCTGAAACATTCGCACCGCCTGTTTTCGCAATTCATGCCCGGCGCCGCGAAAGTACGCTGGAGTCATGAGATTCTTCCAAGCCCGCGCACGATCCGCTTCAACGAGATGGAATATGCGGTGCCTTACGCGAAAGGCCCGGACGCGATCCGTGAAGTGGTCGAAACCATCCGCAAGCAGAAGATCAACACCGGCTTTCCGATCGAGTATCGCAGCGTGGCAGCGGACGATGTGTGGATCAGCCCGTTTTACAAACGCGAAAGCGCAACTATCGCCGTGCACCAATTCCACACAGTGGATACGACGCGGCTGTTTACGACCGCCGAGTCGATTTTCAAGAAATACGAAGGCCGGCCGCATTGGGGTAAGCGCCACACGCGCACCCGCCATGAACTGGCCGCGATATATCCGGAATTCGAGCGCTTTCGCGCGTTAAGACAGCGCCTGGATCCGGGCGAGAAGTTCTTGAACGCGCATTTGCATAGCTTATTTGATTAGCGACGAAGGAGCGGGCCATGTCGCGCAAAGCCAAAGCTTTCTGGGTAACGGTTCTGCTCGGTGCGACCCTGGCGGTCGCGGTTGCCGAGTCGAACTGGATGCTGGCAGCCATAATCGGTGCGTTGTTCGTCGTCACACTATGGATTTTGGTCCATGCCTATCCGCGCGATGCGGCACCTCCTGCTGACCGGCGGCACGAAAACACGCAGCGCCGCAAAGCCGGGATGATGCGTTAGCGGTCAAGCTTGCGAAAGAAGCAGGCTAGCGCGCCAGTGTGGCATGCCGGACCGGTCTGATCGACTTTCAACAGCAGCGCATCGCCGTCGCAATCAACATAGGCTTCGACGAGCTTCTGTGTATGGCCGGATGTTTCGCCCTTGCGCCAAACGGCTTGTCGCGAGCGCGACCAGTAAGTGACGTTGCCGGTGGTCAGCGTTTCCTCGAGCGTCTGGCGATTCATCCAGGCGAGCATGAGAACATCACCCGATTTTCGATCCTGCGCGATGGCTGCAACCAGGCCGTTCGCATCGAACGAGACGGCCTTCAGAAATTCATCTCGTGAAATCGCATCGGTCATGATGCGGCTTTCATCGCGCGAAAGCCGTGTTCAAGATCGGCGATGAGATCGCCCGTGTTTTCCAAACCGGCGTGAATGCGGACAAGCGGACCCTTGTTTTCGAACGGTTTCGCCGTGCGGTGAAGCTTCGACGGCACGATCAGGCTTTCATATCCGCCCCACGAATAGCCCATGCCGAACAATCTCAGGCTGTCCATGAAGGCCGCGAAGGCTTTTTGCGCGACAGGCTTCAGCTCCACACCGAACAACCCACTGGCGCCGGTGAAATTGCGTTTCCAGATCGCATAGCCGGGATCGGTTTCGAGGGCAGGGTAGAGAACGCGCTCGACTTCCGCCCGTTCAGCAAGCCATCGAACGAGCGCCATGGCATTCGCTTGGTGTTGCGCGAGACGCGTTGGCATCGTGCGCAAACCGCGCAGTGCCAAGTAGCAATCGTCGCCGCTGGCGTAGAGCCCGAGGTCGTTGTGCGCCTGTTTCAGCCGCGCTTCATGTGTCGTATTTGCCGTCGCATACCCGATCAT
>DASZML010000036.1:0-5366 GCA_035551875.1 Rhizomicrobium sp. | reverse complement strand
GTTCGCCGTCGGGATGTCGAGACCGGACTCCACGATGTTGGTGGAGATCAGAACGTCGATCTTGCGGTCGTAAAACGACGTCATCACGTCTTCGAGATTGCCCGGCGACATCTGGCCATGCGCCACCGAGGCTTTCACTTCCGGAACGGTGGCTTTGAGGAATTCCGCGGCATCGCGCAGATCGGCGATGCGCGGCGCGACATAGAAACTCTGCCCGCCGCGATAATGCTCACGTAGCAGCGCCTCGCGGATGACGAGTGGATCGAACGGCGTGACGAAAGTTCTCACGGCGAGGCGATCCACCGGCGGCGTCGTGATGAGCGAAAGATCGCGAACGCCGGACAATGCGAGTTGTAGCGTGCGCGGGATCGGCGTCGCGGTGAGCGTCAGGACATGGACGTCGGCTTTGAGATTCTTGAGCCGCTCCTTGTGACTGACGCCGAAGTGCTGCTCCTCGTCCACGATGACGAGGCCGAGATTGTTGAATGTGATGCTTTGAGCGAGCAAAGCGTGCGTGCCGATGACGATGTTGACGTCGCCCGATGCCAGGCCCGCTTTCGTCCCTTTGGTCTCGTTGGCATCGACGAAACGCGAGAGCTGGCGCACCGTGAGCGGAAAGCCTTTGAAGCGCTCGGCGAAGTTTTTGTAGTGCTGACGGGCCAACAGTGTCGTGGGCACCACGACCGCCACCTGCGTTCCGCTCATCGCCGCGACGAAAGCGGTGCGCATCGCCACTTCGGTTTTGCCGAAGCCGACATCGCCGCAGACGAGGCGATCCATCGGACGCCCCTTCGCCAGATCCTCGATGGCGTCGGCGATGGCTTTTTCCTGATCCTCGGTTTCCTGATACGGAAAACGTGCGCAGAACTCGTCATAGAGTCCTTCCGGCGGATCGATGCTCGGAATCGATTTCAGTTCGCGTGCGGCGGCAATGCGGATCAGTTCGCCCGCGATCTCGCGCACCCGTTCTTTCATCTTGGCTTTGCGCGATTGCCAACCCGCGCCTCCGAGACGATCCAGAATGGAAGCGCCCTCGTCCGATCCGTAGCGCGTCAGAAGCTCGATGTTCTCGACGGGCAGGAACAGCTTGCCGCCGTCATATTGCAGCTCGAGGCAATCATGCGGCGCATCCAACACCGCGATGGTCTGCAGCCCGATGAAGCGCCCTACGCCGTGTTCGATATGCGTGACGAGATCGCCGGGCGCGAGGCTGGAGGCTTCCTGCAGAAAGTTCTGCGCCCGCTTCTGCCGACCACGGCTTTGCACCATGCGGTCGCCGAGAATGTCCTGCTCGGAAACAATGGCGAAGTCTGCCGCTTCGAAACCATGTTCGACGCCGAGGATGCCGACGCCAACGCCTGCGGCGTCCATCTTCTGTGCGTCGGGCCAGTTGCCGATCTGGCGAATGGCATCGATGCCGTGGTCGGAGAGCAGCCCGCCGATGCGCTCGGCAGAGCCAACACTCCAGCTCGCAACGAGCACGCGCTTCTTCGCCTTCTGCAGATCGAGAATGTGATCGGCGGCAATCTGAAAGACATTTGTCTTTCCCTGGGTGCGTTCCGGCGTGAAATCGCGGCCTTGCCGTCCATCGGCATCGACCGAGCGCATCGATTCCGGTGCCTGAAACGGCGACAGCTCGCGCACATCGCGATGCGACAACGCGGCTTTCCATTCGTTGTCGGATAGATAGAGGCGTTTCGGCGGAAGCGGTTTGTAGGGCGCGCCGACGGTTTTTTGCCCCTCGCGCTGATCGCGCAGGAATTGCTGGCGTGTTTCGTAATAGTCTGCGATCAGTTCCAACCGCGCAGCTTTGGCCTCCTCGCTTTGGTGCGAAAGAAACACCAGCGCATCCGGCGCGTAATCGAAAAGCGTATCGAGATGATCGTGGAACAGCGGCAGCCAATGCTCCATGCCTTGATGCTTGCGGCCGGCGCTGACCGATTCATAAAGTGGATCGTCGCTCGTCGCCGTGCCGAACGTCGCGACATAACCCGCACGGAAGCGGCTGATGGAATCCGCATCCAACGGTGCTTCGCTTGCGGGCAACAACTCGATGCTCTTGATCTTATCCGTCGAAAGCTGCGTCTCGGCATCGAAGAGGCGAATTGCATCGAGAGTCGAGCCAAAGAAATCGAGCCGCATCGGCTGCTCACTACCCGGCGGCCACAGATCGACAATGCCGCCACGCAACGCAAAGTCGCCCGGTTCGCGCACGGTGCTTGCGCGGCTGTATCCGTTCTTCGCCAGGAAAGCTGCAAGCGCTTCGTGCTCGACATCCGCACCGACGCGGGCGACGAAACTTGCCTCGGCTATCGATGAACGCGGCGGAACGCGCTGTAGTATTGCGTTGATCGTCGTAACGACAATCGCTGGCGGCGAATTGCCATCGCGCCGCGCCAGATGTGCGAGCGTCGCCAGCCGCTGACTTTCGATATCCGGCTTCGGCGAAACGCGGTCATAGGGCAGACAATCCCAGGCCGGAAATGGCAAAACCGGAACACCCGGCGCGAAGAACCGCATCGCATCGGCAGCGCTTTGGGCTTGAACATCGTCTACCGCAACGAACAGCACCAAGCCTTTGCGGCGCTGTGCGGCTTCCGTCGCAAGAAAAGAATCGTATCCATTCGGCGCGCCGGTCAATGCCAGTCGTCCGCGCTCGCGCGCGATATAGGTCAGACGTTCCACTTGGGATCTTTCCGCCGGCAGACGGCTTTCAATCCGGCGAAGATCGGCGTGTCATATTCCTGCGGCACCGGCTCATGGTCACGCAGCCACGCGTACACATCTTGGTCGGGCGCTTGGAGCAATGCTTCGAATTGGTCCAGCGCCACGCCGTCCATCGTGCCGAGCGCCTCCACAGCGAATGCGCCGAAGATCAGATCGACCTCCTTGAAGCCCCTACGCTGGGCGCGGAACAATAGGCGTTTGCGGCGGACCTCTTTCGAGCCACCGTTTTCGGCATTCGTCATAGGCGGGATATAGCGTGCGCGCCTTCACCCTTCCAGTGGGACAAATTGCAGCCCGCCGTTATTCTCCGGTTCCCATGCGGCCCTCGATTCTATTTCCACTTTTTGCCGAAACCCGGACGCTCCCCGGCGTCGGGCCAAAGATCGCCAAGCTCATCGAGCGCGCGGCAGGAACGCGGCTTGTGGATCTGATTTTCGATTTGCCCTGCGGCGTGATCGATCGTTCCTACCGCCCGACGCTCATCAGCGCGGAAGCGGGCCGCATCGTGACGGCGGAGGTAAACGTCCTCGACCACATGCCTCCAAGTGATCGCCGCCAGCCCTACAAAGTGCGCTGCACCGATGATACTGCCGCCGTCGAACTCGTATTCTTCCATGCGCGCGAAGATTATCTGAAGAAGCTGCTTCCCGTCGGCACGAAACGGCTGATCAGCGGTCGCGTCGAGCGCTACGGCGGGCGGCTGCAAATGCCGCATCCTGATTATGTGTTGGCGCCGGACGAAGCGGATCAGTTACAGGCGAACGAACCGGTCTATCGCCTGACCGAAGGTCTGCAATCCAAGTCCTTATCGAAAGCTGTCCGCGCGGCGCTGGAGAAAGTGCCAGACATGCCGCAATGGCTCGATGCCGCATACACGCGCGCGCAGAACTGGAAGCCATTTCACGAGACGCTCCTTGCGGCGCATGCCCCTGCGGACGCGAACGACCTCGAGCTGACAACACCGGTTCGGATGCGATTGGCCTATGACGAATTGCTCGCCAACCAGCTTGCGCTTGTTCTCATACGCGCGCGCATTCGAGCGGCGAAGGGACGAAGTATCAAAGGCGATAGCCGGTTGCGGGCGAAGGCGATCGCCGCATTGCCGTTTCAATTGACGGACACACAAAAGGAGGCGTCCGCCGAAATCGAAAGCGACATGGCCGGCGATCTTCGCATGCTACGTCTTCTGCAGGGCGATGTCGGCGCGGGCAAGACGGTCGTTGCGATGCTGGCGCTGCTCAATGCCGTCGAAGCGGGATTGCAGGGCGCGTTGATGGCGCCGACGGAAATTCTCGCGCGACAACACATGGGCGCGCTTGAGGCAATGGCAAAGGCTGTTGGTGTTCGCATGGCTCTACTGACCGGACGCGAACGCGCAAACCGCGATGCCGTGTTGCGTGATCTGGCGGATGGCAAGATCGATATTCTTGTCGGCACGCACGCGATCTTCCAGGAAGACGTCGCCTTCCGCGATCTCGGCCTCGCCATAATCGACGAACAGCACCGTTTCGGCGTGCATCAGCGCATGACTCTGCAAGGCAAAGGCCATAAGCCTGTCGATGTTTTGGTGATGACCGCCACTCCGATCCCACGCACACTCTCTCTTACGGCATATGGCGACATGGACGTATCGCGCCTGACAGGCCGGCCGCCAGGACGCAAGCCAGTCGAGACGCGCTTGCTGTCGGCCGAGCGGATCGACGAAGTGGTCGAGCATCTTCGCAAGGCCATCACGAAAGGTGCGCGCGCCTATTGGGTCTGTCCCCTCGTCGAGGAATCTGAGTTCATCGATCTTACAGCAGCGCAAGATCGCGCGGCAATGTTGCGTGAGACGCTCGGTTCGTCGGTCGGGCTCATGCACGGAAAGATGAAAGGCGCCGAACGCGACGAAGCGATGGCGAAATTCAAGCGCGGCGAAACCAGCGTCCTTGTCGCCACCACCGTCATCGAAGTCGGCGTCGACGTTCCAGAAGCGACGATCATGGTGGTCGAACACGCCGAACGCTTCGGGCTGGCCCAGCTTCATCAGCTGCGCGGCCGCGTTGGACGCGGCGAAGCAAAGTCGAGCTGCCTGCTGATCTACTCACCACCACTCGGCGAAACCGCTAAGGCGCGGCTTAAGACCCTACGCGAAACCGACGACGGCTTCATCATCGCCGAAGAAGACCTGCGTCTGCGCGGTGCTGGCGAGATGCTGGGCACGCGGCAAAGCGGACTGCCGGAATTTCGGATCGCCGACCTTGCAGTGCATGGCGAGCTACTTTCCGTAGCGCGCGACGATGCAAAATTGATCCTCGCCAAAGACCCCGAGCTCAAATCCCCGCGCGGCGAAGCGCTTCGCGTGCTGCTTTATCTTTTCGAGCGCGATGAAGCCGTGCGATACCTTCGGACAGGATGAGCACGAACGTCGATTTTCTAGCCGCGTTGGACGCAGCGTTGGCCCGGGCATTGCCGGGTTTCGAACGCGTCGAGACCATCACGCGATTGTCCGGCGGCGCGAGCCAGGAGACATGGTCGTTCGATGCGTTGATCAATGGCAAGACGGAGCCTCTGATCCTGCGCCGTTCGCCGGGCGGTGGCGAACGCGTGACAACAGGTTCGGCCGCTGTGCCGCTCGAAATGGAAGCGGTCGTCATCGA
>DASZML010000035.1:0-2647 GCA_035551875.1 Rhizomicrobium sp. | reverse complement strand
TGAAAACCTCGCTTTTGCGGGCGACAACACGCTTTGCGCGAAGCTCGCGGCGCGGCACAATCTCCAAGACATCACGGCAGTAAAAACATGAGCGCTGAACTGCGCCATCTGATTTCGATCAACGATCTCACCAACGAAGAGATCGAAAAAATATTCGAGACGGCGAACCGTTATCTCGCCGAGCTTGGTGATCCGGACGCGCCACATCGCATCGCGAAAAGCAAACGCATCGGCACCGGCTCCATTCTGGCGACGCTGTTCTACGAACCCAGCACGCGCACGCGGCTTTCATTCGAGAGCGCGATGCTGCGTCTCGGCGGCCGGACGATCAGCAGTGCTGATCCGGCGACAAGCTCTGCGGCGAAGGGCGAAAGCCTCGCAGATACAGCGCGTGTCGTTTCCAATTACGCCGACGCCATCGTCATCCGCCATCCGCGCGACGGTGCAGCCAGACTCGTCGCGGAATACGCGTCGGTACCTGTCATCAACGGTGGCGACGGCGCGCATGAACATCCGACACAGACCTTGTGCGACCTCTTCACGCTTCAGCGCGAGAAGGGCGCGTTCAAAGGATTGAATGTCGTCATCTCCGGCGACCTCAAAGGCAGCCGCACGATCCACTCGTTCGTCTATGCACTCGCGCGGTTCGGCGCGCACATCATGCTGATGCCAGGCGGCAAAGGCATGGAATTGCCCGCGCACGTCGATTGGCGTCTGCGTCACGAATTCCATGCGCTGCCTGTGCCGCGCGAAAAGTATGAAAAAGAAAACGCGGATATCGACGTACTCTATGCCACCGCTGAGCAACCGCATCAGCCAACACTGCTTTCCGCATCGGACTTCAAAGAAATCGACATCTTCTACATGACCCGCTTTCAAAAGGAGCGGTACGCCGAAGGTGCCAAAGCCGACTACATGAAGGTCGATTTTAATTTCCTCAACGAGAGCAAATATAAAAGCGCCAGCGTCATGCACCCGCTGCCGCGCGTCGGCGAATTGGACGCGGACTTAGATGGAACGCCCCGCGCCGCGTATTTCCGCCAAGCGTCTTATGGCGTGCCGATCCGCATGGCATTGATCTCGGCCGTTCTCGAGCTAGACGCTCAAAACAATTTAGAGAAATTCGCGCACGGCTTTCGCACCGCCAAACACCCCGTGCATACACAGCCGCGTGAATTGGGTATCGCCTGCCCCAACACAAACTGCATCACGCACGATCCGCATGACGGCAGTTATGCCGGAAATAAGTTCACAGTCGTGACCGAAGATGGCCTTCGCTTGCGTTGCTATTACTGCGAGACCGACGTGAAAGCTGATATCGTTGGACACGCGTACTCGAAGCTGTATGAACACAGCACCAGCATACGCGATCTGCAAGACACCGTGTTCTTCGCGAACGAAGCCGATGCACAGAAAGCCGGCTTCAAACCCGGCGCGCGCAACCACGCAGCAGCGGAGTAGCGCGGATGAATATCATCGTCTTGCCGATGTTGGCATACGCGCTCGTCGTCGGATATCTGCTCGGCTCGATTCCTTTCGGGCTGATCTTCACGCGCATGTCCGGCGCGGGTGACATTCGCGCGGTTGGTTCCGGCGCAACCGGCGCAACGAATGTACTGCGAACCGGCAAGTATGGAGCCGCTGCGGCGACGCTGATCTTCGACGCCGCCAAGGGCGCCGCGGCTGTTTTGATCGCCAGCCATTTTTGGGGTGAGCCTGGTGCCTGCGCCGCTGCCGTTGGCGCGGTTCTGGGGCATTTGTTTCCGGTGTGGCTGGGCTTCAAAGGCGGCAAAGGTGTGGCGACATCGCTCGGCATTCTGCTGACGCTCTTTTGGCCAGTCGCGCTGTTGGGCCTAGGAACATGGCTCGTAGCAGCGGTCATCACGCGCATCTCGTCGTTGTCGGCACTAGTCGCGGCGGTAGCCACACCGATCTACATGTTCCTGTTTCATCAGCGCGACTACGCGATCGTGACAGTGGTCATCGCCCTAGTCGTGCTCATCGCGCATCGCGAGAACATTCGCCGATTGCTGCGTGGTGAAGAGCCCCGTTTTGGACGCTCCAAAGCAGCATGACGCGCGCGCTTTCCGAAGCTGAACGGCGCGCGTGGTTGAGGCTTTCGCGCACGCAGAATGTTGGGCCGGTCACGTTCGCGCAGGTCATGGCGCGCTTCGACAATGCCATCGATGCACTCAGCGAGATTCCGCATCTGGCACGACGCGGCGGCAAAAGCGATCTGAAAATTCCATCCGATGATGACGCCAAGCGCGAAATTGACGCGCTCGGTAAGTTGGGCGGCCGCATGATCGCGAACATCGAGCCGGAATTTCCGAAGGGTCTTGCCGCACTTGAATCGCCACCGCCAATTATCAGCATTCTCGGTCACGTCGACCTTTTTAAGCGCGAGATGATCGCCATTGTTGGAGCGCGCAATGCATCGGCACTCGGTCGCAAATTCGCAAGCCAACTCGCGCACGATCTAGGCAACGAAAATCTTGTCGTCGCTTCCGGGCTCGCACGCGGCATCGATACAGCGGCGCACGAGGCGTCGCTCTCGCGCGGTACGTGCGCAGTCGTCGCCGGAGGCATCGACGTCGTTTATCCGCCGGAGAACCAGCAGCTCTATGAGCGCATTCGCGCTGAGGGC
>DASZML010000034.1:0-3054 GCA_035551875.1 Rhizomicrobium sp. | reverse complement strand
AATGTCTATCGCGTGCTGTTCAGCATGCTGGGTGTCACGCTGTCGAAAAGCGCGCGCGCACGCGCCGTGCAGCTTCCGGCTTGGAACGAGGCGCTCGGGCTTCCGCGTCCGTGGGATCAGCAATGGTCGCTGCGCATGATGCAGATCGGCGCCTTTGAAACCGACATGCTCGAATACGAAGACATCTTCGACGGTTCGAAGGTGATCGAGGAGAAGGTCAACCAGCTCAAAGCGCAGATCCGCGAAGAGATGGAGCGCATCGCCAAGCTCGGCGGCACGGCCGCGCAGGAAGCGCTCGAATATATGAAGGAGCGTCTCGTCGCCTCCAACGCCGCACGCGTCGAGGCAATCGAACGCGGCGATGAAATCCGCGTCGGCGTCAACGCCTATACCGAGACTGAAGTGTCGCCACTTACTTCCGGCAATGGCAGCTTCATGACGGTCGATGAGACAGCCGAGGCCAAACAGATCGCGCGGTTGAAACAATGGCGCAACACTCGCGATTCAGCTGCCGTTGTGAAGACACTCGCCGATCTCGAACGCGCCGCGCGCGGCGACGACAATCTGATGCCGCCCTCCATCGCCTGCGCCAAAGCGGGTGTTACGACCGGCGAATGGGCGGCGATGCTACGCAAGGTGTTCGGCGAATACCGCGCGCCGACCGGCGTATCTTCCACCGGCCCCACACGCAATGACGAACGCATTGGTGCGCTGCGCGAAGAAGTCGAAGTGGCGTCGAAGAAACTGGGCCGCAAGCTTACGATGCTGGTCGCCAAGCCGGGACTGGACGGTCACTCCAACGGTGCAGAACAGATTGCCATGCGTGCTCGCGATGCCGGAATAGCGGTGGTTTATGACGGCATTCGTTTTTCGCCCGAACAAATCGTTGCCGCCGCGCGCGAGTTAAAGCCGCACGTGATCGGACTCTCGATCCTGTCAGGCAGTCACGTGCCGCTTGCGCGCGAAGTGCTGACAGGATTGCGGAAGGCCGGGCTTGGCGACATCAAGGTCGTTGCCGGCGGCATTATCCCGCCGGAAGACGAGGCCGCGCTGAAAGATGCCGGCGTTGCCGCCGTATTCAGTCCGAAGGATTACGACCTCAATCAGATCATGCACGTGATCATCGATCTGGTGACACCGCCCTGATCACTTCGCCGGTTTGGGATCGGTCGTGCCCATGTCGGAGATGAATTTCCAGCTTCCGCCGATTTTGCGCCACACCGTCACGTAGTGGCCGGTGAGATGCAGCCGCTTGCCCTTCGCATCCGATGCGCCCTCGAATAACCAGTGACCATCGCTGTAGCCGAGGGTTCCGTCTTTGGACGCTTCGGCGTGGTCGGGAACCCACGACAGGACATTGAGCTTCGGATCACCGTTGCCACTGGTCTGAAAACGCTTCATCGCCTGAGCTTTGCTGAAAATCGGAGGCTCATTGCCGGTTCCGAAAATGCGCGCATCGTCGGCGATATAGGCGAGAAATGCCGCGTTGCTGCCTTTGGCCACGGAAAGTTCCTAGAACGTTTTGTCGGCGCAAGGATGTCGTCTTTCGGACTGGCGGACGACGGCGACCAAACCAATGTCGCCATAGCAGCAACGATAAAAAGCCGATTCATTTTTCGCTCCCGTTTTCAATTGTGGCGAGCTCGCCGCAATCCCACCGTTTTTTCGCTATCAACTCTTCGTTAACTCTGTCCGCCCAGGGGGCAACAATCGGATCGGGGGACAGGCTCATGATCGCTTACTACACGCCCAAGGAAAAATTGCAGACGGGACCGAAGCGTTCGGCGCTCTCCCGCGATCTGTTTCATGGCCTGACGCCGGAGCAGTTCGACGAAGAGGCGAAATCGCTCTCCAAAGTCCAGGCGATGACGCCATCGGTGCGCGCGCGCATGAAAGCGCAACTGGTCGAGCGGCTGAAGACGCCCGTCGATGAGCCGAGCTGGGGACCCGATTGGGTGAAGCGCGGTGAGAAAGTTGCCGCCCACCATCACAAGAAGCCGGGCGTCGTAGCGCGCTTGCTGCCCTTTGGCAAAAATGACGAAGACGAAGAGGACACCGATGAGCCGCTGAACGAACGCGAGCGCACCGACACGGATATCATCGCGCGCAATATGGAGAAGAGTCGTCAGGTTGCGCATTACAAGCCGCTTTATGCCGTCGCCACCGGCCTGGCGCTGGCGATCCTTCTGCTCGCGATGTTTGTCGATTACCATATTATTCGCGAGGTCTGGACGCGGCCACTCGCGAACGAGTTCATGGTTGTGCCGCCAGCCTTGCAGAGCTCCGTCGTGTTCAAGAGTTTGCAAGTCGTGTTTGCGGTGCTGATTGTCCACTTCATGCTGAAGATCAGCGGCGTCTATGGCCGCAACACGATGATCGTGGCGAGCTTCGTGCTCGCCCTCGTGATGATCGGCGGGCTTGGTTATCTCGTTGCCTACAACAATATGGCCGGCGCGACCTCTGCAACGCAGGAGCAGCATCTTGACGCCACCACATCCGGTGGCAATTCGATCGATCAATTGTTCTCGACGACAAGCGCTAGTGACAACACACCGGCGGCGCAGCCCGCCGTGCATGTGTCGCAGGCGGCCACCAATGACGGTTATTCGCTTGGCCTGCCGAAACTGTCACAGACCTCGCTAGCCGATGCGGATTCGTGGTTCTGGCTCGCGTTTGCAAGCGTGATCTTCTTCATCGTCACGACCGTTGCGGCGCTTTATATGCAGACGGTGGAGAACAACCTGCGCAACGTGCACATTGCGCGCGACTACAGCCACCGCCGCCGTCAGTTCGCGCAACTGCATCTGCTCGAACTCGCCGATCAGAAACTGGCCTAGAGCCTGCCATGGCCATGACGAACATCCTGCTGGCCGCCGTAACAGCGGTCGGCCTTGTCGGTGGCGGCGCGCTTGCGGTGGAGACCGCGAGCAATGCACCCGCGCTGGTGCGCGTTGCACAAGCAGACGATGAGGCCACACTCGCCCCCAGACGCATCGTCATCGGCATCGATCTTTCGAAGAGCAATCCGTTGATCGACAATCCTGCCTTTGCCTC
>DASZML010000033.1:0-3022 GCA_035551875.1 Rhizomicrobium sp. | reverse complement strand
TTGGTCCGAAATCCGACGCAGTCAGTGAATCGAATTATCTCGCGAAGCGGCTGTCCCTCGGCGTTCCGGAAGCCGCCGACTTTGGCTCCGACAAAATCTTCGCCCTCGATGCGGGGTTGGACGAGCTGCATGGCATCGCCTTCGACAAAGGTTGCTATGTCGGGCAGGAGTTGACCGCGCGCATGAAACACCGCGGCACGGCGCGCAAGCGGTTGCTCGTCGTAGAAAGCACTGACAATTCTCCGATCATCGCAAACGCCGAATTGCGCGCTGGCGATCATGCGATCGGCGAAATCACGTCCACCTATGGCGCACGTGGCTTTGCACTGATCCGATTGGATCGTCTCGCAGATGCGAGTGGCGCGCCGGTTCGCATGGGCGAGACGCAGGTCACCGTCACAAAACCGGCATGGCTTTCCGCTTGACCTAAGCGCGGGGCGGATCAGAGTCCGACTTCCCTTCAAGGAGACCACCATGCTGCATCATGTGTCCGTCGGCGTTCGCGACGTGGAACGCGCCGCGAAATTCTATGATCCCGTTTTGAAAGCACTCGGCTATAAGCGCGTCATGGATTTCGCGCCCGGTGCCATCGCCTATGGCGAGAGCAAGGACCGTCCGGAATTCTGGATCGGCAAGCCGCACGATCAGGATATCCCGAGCGCCGGCAACGGCGTGCACGTCGGCTTTATCGCCAAATCGAAAGGTGCGGTGAACAAATTTCACGACGAAGCGCTGAAGGCGGGTGGCAGCAACGGCGGCGAGCCGGGACCGCGTCCCGACTACGGCTTCGCTTACTACGGCGCATTCATCTATGATCTCGATGGCAACAAAATCGAAGCGACGCTGATGGCGCCTGTGCCTAGTGCGAAAGCAAAAGCCGCCGCGAAGCCTGCGAAGAAAGCCAAATCCGCGAAGAAGCCCGCCAGGGCAAAAGGCAAAAAGAAAGCGCGCCGCCGTTGAAGGCCGACGCAAGCTGCACATGGCCCGGCACGGACCCGCTCTACATCGCGTATCACGACGAAGAGTGGGGCGTGCCGGAATATGACTCGCGCGCACTCTACGAAAAGCTCGTCTTGGATGGATTCCAAGCGGGCCTTTCGTGGATTACGATTCTGCGCAAGCGCGAGAATTTCCGCAAAGCGTTTCACAACTTCGATCCTGAAAAGATCTCGCGCTACGGCAAGCGCGATTTCGAACGACTGATGAAAAATGAAGGCATCATTCGTTCGAACGCCAAGATCAAGGCTGCGATAGAAGGCGCGCAGCTCTTCATCGACATCGAGGAAAAGGAATCCGGCGGCTTTCGCGAGTTGGTCTGGAAGCATGTCGATGACAAGCCGGTGCAGAACCAGTTCATCGCTATGAAACAGGTGCCGGCAAAAACGGTGATGAGCGAAGGGTTGTCAAAGGAGTTGAAGCAACGCGGTTTCAAATTTGTGGGACCGGTTATTGTCTACGCCTTCGCGCAAGCCGTCGGCATGGTCAACGACCACATGCTTTCGTGCTCGCGCCACAAAGCGTGCGCGAAGCTGGCGGGCGCTAAACGACGGTAAGCGTCTGCTCGATCCGGTCGACGCCGTTCTGAGGAAACGTTTCTTCTGTGTACCCGTATGGTTCCACAACGCGCCGCCAGAATGCGGTCGCGCCTTTGTTCGCCACCATCTGCCGGATTTTCCACGGCCCCGGAAAACGCGTGAGTAGGCCGCGCGCGAAATTCAAACCGTCACCGCCTCTGCGATGTGCGGGAAGAATGAAGAACTCCGCCATCTGCATCGCGTTGAGTTCGGACGCAAACCGCAACAGCGCGAAGCCGATGCGCGCACCGTCCACAACGGCCCAGACAGGCCAGCGTGCCTCGTCCCGCCAATAGTCATCGAAATGCGGATAAGGAAAAACGCCGTCGACTGGCTGCAAATTCACCATCGGCGCCAGTTCAGCACCGTAAAGCTGGAACATCGCCCACAGATCGGATTTCTCGGACGACGGCACGGCGACGATTTGCGGGAACATCAGCCGCGCCCGCGATAAGGCGATACACCGGGATCGGGCAACCAAACATCCTTTGGCAATTTTCCCGTTTGCCAGAACACGTCGATGGGAATGCCGCCTCGTGGGTACCAATAACCGGCCATGCGCAAGAATTTCGGTTTGATGGCGCTCAAGACGCGCTTGCCGATCACGATCGTGCAGTCTTCATGGAACGCCGCGTGATTGCGAAAGCTCGCGAGAAAGAGCTTCAGCGATTTCGATTCCACAATCGACTTCGCCGGCACATAGTCGATCACGAAATGCGCGAAATCCGGCTGCCCCGTGACCGGACACAACGACGTGAATTCCGGCGCGGTGAAGCGCACAACGTAATCGCTATCCTTGTGCGGATTGGGAACGGCATCGAGCACGGCTTCATCCGGCGATTGCGGCAGCCTCACGTCCCGACCGAGTTGAAGACGTTTTGCCATCACGCTTCCTCATAGACACAGGTTTGCCCATAAGAAGGCCTGCGGACTTTCACGCGCACCACTTCCGGCAATGCCGCCTTTGCGCGGCGGAAGATATAGCGCGAGATGTTTTCCAGCGTCGGATGGCCGATATCCGCGATATCGTTCAATAGCCGGTGATCGAGATCGGCGCGGATCGCGTCCAAAGCACGCTTGATCTCTCCCAGATCGCGCAAGACACCTGCCTTGGCATCCGGCTCGCCCCGCAAGGTGACATCCACATAAAAAGAGTGGCCGTGCAGACGCGAGTTCTCAGGTCCGCCGACCCCCAGATAATGGGCGGCGTCAAAGCCGAACTCCTGCGTCAACTCGATCATGGCGCGGGCGTGTGGCAGGCCCTCGGCAGCCGGTCAAGCCGCCACGATGGAAAATGCCACAAAGCGCCTTATATTCGCTGTGTCGGCTGGCAAAGCGGTTTGAGCATGTCCTTCGAGTTTACCTCCCAATTGCGTGACAGCATTTTGCGGGTCGCCGCCAAGCTTGAACGCGATGGCTGGCTCAAATGGGGCCGCGACGCCTGGAAT
>DASZML010000032.1:0-4078 GCA_035551875.1 Rhizomicrobium sp. | reverse complement strand
ATCCCCGGTGCAAGCGAGACAGAAGTGCATGTCGCGCCGGAGTTCGCGTATCGCTCCAGCATGGATGCCATCGCGCGTGGGACCGAGGATGGATTGAAGCTGTGGCTCAACATCGTCGCCATGCTGCTCGTCATCGTGGCGCTGGTTGCGCTCGCCGACATTATTCTCAGCCACGCGCCCGATGTGTCCGGCGGGCCGCTAACGGTGGAGCGAATTTTCGGATGGATATTCGCGCCCGTCGTCTGGCTGTTCGGCATTCCATGGAATGAAGCGGCGACCGCCGGATCGCTTATGGGCGAGAAGACGGTGCTGAACGAGTTCGTCGCCTATCTCGGCCTCGCGCATTTGCCGGCGGGCGCTCTCGATCCACGTTCGCGGCTGATCATGCTTTATGCGATGTGCGGGTTCGCCAATCTGGGCTCTGTTGGAATCATGATCGCGGGCGTCGGCTCGCTGGTGCCGGAACGGCGCAACGAGATCGTGCCGCTCGCCATGCGCGCATTGCTGTCCGGTACGATGGCATCCGGCCTGACCGGCTGCATGATCGGCTTGCTGCCGGTCAGCTAGCTTTCAGATCGAACGCTTGCGCGAGCAGTTCGTAAGAGCGCAGCCGCGATGCATAATCGTACGTGATCGTGACAACGACCAATTCTTCCGCGCCGTGCCGTTCGGCGAGCGACGTCAGCCGCGCCTTCACTTGATCGGGCGTTCCGACCACCGATCGCGCTTCGACGGTTTTCAACAGCGCGAGTTCGCGATCGTCGAGCGGTGTCGCCAATGCTTCTTCGGGCGAGGGAAACGCGATCGGTCGCCCGCTCAGCAAGCGCACGACCCAAAGATTCCGGCACGCGGACAATCGGCGCGCTTCTTCTTCGGTTTCCGCGGCTAACGCCGCAACGCCCATCGAGACGCGTGGTGCTTGGCACCAATCGCTTGGCTGAAAACGTTCGCGATATGCCTCAATGGATTCCGTGGCGCTTTCCGGGCTGATGAAGGTCGCGTGGCTGAACGGCAGGCCCATTTGCCCCGCATAGACCGCGCTGTGGAGGCCAGAGCCCAGCATCCACATTTCGGGTCGCGTGTGGCCGCGCGGATTGGCGCGAATGCCGCGATAGGGATGATCGGCCGGAAGTTCTGCGCCGCCCGATGCGTCGTCCAGAAACTGGCGCAGCAAATAGACCTGGCTTGGAAATGCATCGATACCGAACGGCTGCGGCCCTGCCTGTAACGCTTGCGCAGTCCTTTGATCGGTTCCCGGCGCACGGCCGATGCCGAGATCGATCCGGCCCGGGCTCAACAACTCCAGCATGCGAAATTGCTCGGCCACTTTCAGCGGGCTGTAATGCGACAGCATCACGCCGCCGGAACCGACGCGGATGCGGCTGGTCTCGGCCGCCACACGCGCGATCAATACCTCCGGCGCGCTGCCGGCGAAGGATCCGGTGTTGTGATGCTCGGCCAGCCAGTAGCGGTGATAGCCCAGCGCTTCGCACGCCTTGGCGAGCGCGATGGTCTCGGCCACCGCCTGCGCCGCGTTGCCGTCTTTCCGCACGGGTGACTGATCGAGGACGGAAAGACGCATCAAATCGGAACCAATTCTCTCTTACCGCGAAATTAACGCTTGTGGCCGATCCTAGCAGACGCCGGGCATAGGCAAGCAATGCAGAAGAATTCTTTAGCCATCGCGGAGAACCGCGCCGACCTGCGCCTGGAGCCGAGCCATCCTATAACGCTCGACGACATCGAAAACGCCATTGTCCAGCGTGGTGTCGATTTGTGGATGGAGGCGCGAGGCAGCAAATCCATGCCGTCGCGCATGCAGCTTTCGCCCCGCGTCCTGTCGCCCATTTTGCGGAACACCGTTCTGGTCCGTGTCATTTCGGGCGGCGAAGATTTCGAGTTGCGCATCATCGGCGATGCGGTCGTGCAGGCCGAAGGCCGCTCGCTTCAGGGCATGACAACGGCCGAGATCGACCTCGTCCTTCCCGGCTACGGCGAAGTGCTCCGAAAGGGCTATGCCTGGGCGCAACGGAAAGCGGAACCGGGCGCCTATCGCGGCTGGTACGATCGCGAAGCCGACGAGCGCACGATGTACCACGAGACGGCCGTGTTGCCCTTGAGCGACGACGATAAGACCGTCGACCACATCCTCGTCGTGGGCGCTTATATCGTTCAAACCGGGCCCAACCACACCTAGCTTGCACATCCCGCAAATGCGCTAAACTCGCCGGAGATAGATATCCGGGGAGTGAAATGGCGCTGGATTTGGAGACGCGCACGCAACTGATCGACGCCGTGCGCCGCTTCGTGAGCGAACGCTGCGTGCCGATCGAGGCCAAGGTTTCGGAAGAAGATCGCGTGCCGGACTCGATCATCGCCGAGATGCGTGAGCTCGGTCTCTTCGGGCTTTCGATCCCTGCGGAATATGGCGGCCTCGGCCTCACCATGGAGGAAGAGGTCCTCGTATGTTTTGAATTGGGCCAGACCTCACCGGCGTTCCGTTCGGTAATCGGCACCAATGTCGGTATCGGCAGCCAAGGTGTCGTGATGTTCGGCACCGACGCGCAGAAGAAGGAGTGGCTGCCGAAACTCGCCAGCGGCGAGATCGTCGCCAGCTTTGCCCTTACAGAACCGGGTGCGGGTTCCGACGCGGCGTCGGTCCAGACAACTGCGATCCGCGACGGCGATCATTACGTCGTCAACGGTACCAAACGCTTTATCACCAACGCTGCGCGCGCCGGTATGTTCACACTGCTCGCACGAAGCGACACCTCGAAAAAGGGCGCGAGCGGAATTTCTGCTTTTATAGTTCCTGCAAACACGCCGGGCATTACCATCGGAAAATCTGAAAAGAAAATGGGCCAGCAAGGCGCGCATATCCATGATGTGATCTTCGAAAATGCGCGCGTGCCGGCGAGTTTGCGTCTCGGCAAAGAAGGCGAGGGCTTCAAGGTCGCGATGCAGGTGCTGGATCGCGGACGGCTGCATATCTCGGCGGTGTGCGTCGGCGTTGCGGAGCGCCTGATCCGCGAGGCGGTGAACTACGCGCGCGAGCGCGATCAGTTTGGACAGAAGATCGCCGAATTCCAGCTCATCCAGGGTATGCTGGCGGACTGTAAAACAGAAGCCTATGCCGCGCGATGCATGGTGATGGACGCCGCCAAGAAGCGCGATGCGGGCGAGAACGTGTCCATGGAAGCGGCCTGCTGCAAATATTTCGCCAGTGAGATGGTTGGGCGTGTCGCCGACAAGGCCGTGCAGATTTTCGGAGGCGCAGGCTATGTTGCCGATTACGGCATCGAGCGATTCTATCGCGACGTCCGCATCTTCCGACTCTACGAAGGGACGTCGCAAATCCAGCAGATCGTCATCGCGCGGAACCTGCTGCGCGGAGCAGAATGAAGCCGGATAGTCTCGCCAAGGTTTTGAAGGAAATCCGCGCCTGCCGGTTGTGCGCGCCCTATCTTGATCCGCGGCCCGTTTTACATGTTGGTGCCAAAGCGAAGCTGATGGTCGCTTCGCAAGCGCCGGGATTGCGCGTCCATCAAACCGGCATCTCGTTCAACGACGCCAGCGGCGATCGCCTACGCGACTGGATGGGGGTGGATCGCGACACGTTTTACGATGAACAGAAGATCGCGCTCGCCGGAATGGCGTTCTGCTTTCCGGGCTATGACGAAAACGGTCACGACAAGCCGCCGCGCCGCGAATGCGCTACGACGTGGCGCGCGCGTTTGCTTAATGCGCACGCACCGTTCGAAACCACATTGCTCGTTGGCTCCTATGCGCAGGACTGGTATTTGGGCGACAAGCGGAAATCGACTATGACGGAGACCGTGAAGGCGTGGCGGGAGTATGCGCCACTTTATATTCCGATGCCGCATCCGTCGTGGCGCAACAATGGCTGGCTGAAGAAGAATTCATGGTTCGAGCGCGAGCTACTTCCCTATGTGCGGCGGCGCGTGCGGCGGCTATTGCCGGACTGATCGCGCTCGCCGCGTGCGCACCGCAGATTGCGCGCGAAGGCCTTACCAACAACACGCCGGTTATTGCGCCCGATGCTTTCGTTACGCGCGAC
>DASZML010000031.1:0-2623 GCA_035551875.1 Rhizomicrobium sp. | reverse complement strand
AATGGCTGACCACGGAAGGCTTCCTCGACAAGGTCGACGAGAACCTGAAAAAGACGATGGCGGCGTAGGCGCCATTTCAGAACGAATGCCGAAGGGCCGGGCCACAACGCCCGGCCTTTTCGTTTTCACATCCCGGTGAGCGGCAGATGAAACGATCCCGCTCCAAGCCCGTGTTGCGTTAGCATTGCAGCGATTGGACGGGGAAAGCGATGGCAAACGAAACAACGTACGGCTCGCGCGTGTTTGGCCTCGGCATCATCGCGCTTGCCGTGATTTGCCTGATATGGGGCGATTTCCACAACGGCCAGCCTGTGCCCAAAGCTTTTCCCGCGCGCACCGCGCTCGCCTATGCCGCAGCGATCTTCATGCTTGTTGCGGGCATCGGTCTTGAATGGCGCAAGACGATGGCGTGGGCCGCTGCTGCGCTTGCCATCTATTACGCAGTTGTCGTCGTGCTGTTGATGAACGGCCGCGTTGTTCTGCGCAATCTCGGAATCTATGGCGCTTATGACAGCATGGCCGAAGAGATCGCGATCACGGCTGGTGCATTCATCGTCTGGGCCAGTTTTGCGAAGCTGGATGCAGCAAAAGCTGCGCCATTCATTCGCATTGCACAGATCGCGTTCGGCATTTGCGCCATTGTCTTCGGCGGCGCGCATTTCGTTTACATGAACCTCACCGCGCCGCTGGTGCCCAAATGGCTGCCGCCAAACCAATTGTTCTGGGGCTACGCCACTGGCGTTTTCCATATCGCCGGCGGTCTCGCCATCATCGCCAATATCCGCGCGCGACTGGCTGCGATTCTTCTTGCCATCATGTACGCGATCTTCACCGTGTTCGCGCTGGTACCGGAATTGCTGGCCGAACCGAGCTTCTTCGCCTGGACTGAGATCGCGACGAGCGTCATCCTGGCCAGTGTCGCGTGGATCGTAGCGGATTCATTTTCGCGACCGCGCACTGCATCACTCTGACGTCTGTGCTAGACAGCGGCGCATGAAACGAACCGCCAAATGTTGCTGTGGCACAGCGTCGATCACGGTTGAGGGTGAGCCGACGCTGAACGCGATCTGCCATTGTTCGAGCTGCCGCAAACGCACAGGCAGCGCGTTCGGATGGTCCGCCTATTTTCCGGACGACAAAGTGAGCGCGAAATCCGGCGAGATGCACATCTACGCGAAAGATGGCGCGCTCGGTTACAACCGCTACTTCTGCGCCAATTGCGGCACAACGCTTTACTGGAAGAGTTTTGGCTTGCTGCCCGATCAAACCGGTGTGGCCGGTGGATGCTTCACAGACGATCCGCTGTCGACTCCGAACCTTTCCGCGCAGGATGCCGATCGTTGTCCTTGGCTCATGCTGCCGGATGGTTGGCTAACGACCTAGCTTACGATTTCACCGTTCCCATCAACGCCAGCGCATTGCCGTCCGGATCTTTAAAGAATTGCAGCTTCAATTCGCCGGCTTCGGTCTTCTGCACCGTTTCTGCCTCGCCCAGAAACTCGACGCCCTTCGCAGCGAGCGCGGGTCCAAGCTCCAGAATATCTGGCGCATCGAAATAGAGATACGAGCCGCCTATCGGCTGATCTTTCTGTTCGGTAAGTCCAATCATCAGCCGCTGCCCGCCGCAATCGAAGAACAGCATTGCGCCCGCTTCGAATAGAAGCGTGAGGCCAAGCGTGTCGCGATAGAATGTCCGCGCGCGATCGATGTCGCGGCAGGTAAGCGCCACTTGCACCAGTTTGCGGCCTGCTAGAGATTCCGCCATCGTTCTCCCTTGAAAGTATCGACACGCTAGGCGGGCGGAAGTTCGCCGAGTTTTTTGGCGATGGCGTCGAGCGCGGCTTGCGCCTTGTCGCCATCGGGGCCACCGGCTTGCGCCATGTCGGGCCGTCCGCCGCCACCTTTACCGCCGAGCGCTTCGGCACCGATCTTCACCAAATCGACCGCGCTTACTTTTTTTGTGAGATCGTCGGTGACGCCAACCACAAGCGAGGCGCGGCCGTCAGCTACCGCTGCGAATGCGACGACGCCGGAACCGATCTGCGCCTTTGCGCCGTCGGCGAGCGACTTGAGGTCTTTTGCATTCACGCCTTCGACGACGCGCATGTCCACCGAAATATCGCCGACTTTCGTTGACAGCGTTGCATGGCCAGAAGCTTTCACGGCTCCGGTTCCAGCGAGTGCAAGTTGCTTCTTCGCTTCGGCAAGTTCGCGCTCAAGCCTGCGGCGTTCTTCCGCCAGTGCGAGCGCGCGAGCGGGCAATTCGATCGGTGTTGTTTTCAGCGCAGCCGCTGCTTCGCGCGCGAGTTCCGCCTGATCGGTGAGCCAGCGGCGCGCGCCTTCGGATGTCAGCGCCTCAATACGGCGCACGCCGGCGGCGACTGCGCTCTCTCCAAGGATCGTGAACAGGCCGATGTCGCCCAGGCGATGGACATGCGTGCCACCGCAAAGCTCAACCGAGTACGACTTCGATGCGTCTTCCTCGTCGCCCATCGTGAGCACGCGGACTTCGTCGCCATATTTTTCGCCGAATAATGCTTCCGCGCCGGCTTTGATCGCGTCATCAGTCGGCATCAGGCGTGTCGAGACATCAGAGTTCTGACGCACCACCGCATTCACCTGC
>DASZML010000030.1:0-2678 GCA_035551875.1 Rhizomicrobium sp. | reverse complement strand
TATCGCTACGCGACGAACATGACCGACATGATCGCGGGCCTCGCAGCCTTGAGCCGCATGGAGTCCAACAAACGCAAGGCCGCATTCGATCATTTTCATGATCGCTTTAGAAACGACCCGCTTGTTCTGGATAAATGGATGGGTCTCCAGGCCGGATCGCCTCGCGCCGCTGTTGAACAGGATGTGCGCGCGCTGATGAAACATCCCGCGTTCGACATGAAGAATCCCAATCGCGTGCGGGCGCTGGTTGGCGCGTTTGCCGGAAATCATCTGCGCTTTCACGCCGCCGATGGTTCAGGTTACCGGCTTTTGGGCGAAACAGTTCGCGCTTTGGACTCAATCAACCCCCAAGTCGCAGCGCGCATGTCCGGCGCGTTCGAGAATTGGCGGCGCTACGATGAAAATCGCCAAATCCTTATGCGTGCCGAACTCGACACAGCGCTAAAACAACCGGGCGTCTCCGACAATATGTTCGAAGTCGCGTCCAAAATGCTCGGCTGATTCGCTGCAAAGCATCGACAGCGACTCCGCGAATCGTATCATCGCAGAGAAACGAATCAGTCGGGGCGCGCTGGCCGAATGGCGCAAGCGCAGGCATCGTCAAGGCCTACAGAAGCTCTGGCACACTCCGTGTCCGGACGGCTGAAGGCTGCCACACGCAATGTGCGCTTCATGGTCGTTCTGTCGCTGGTCCTGATCGGCGGCAGCTTTGCATCGGCGGCCGTCATCCAGATGCGGCTTGATCGCGAGCGCGCGCTGGAGCAAGCAGCCGATATAGAGGGGCATCGCGCCAATGCGCTCGCTTCGGATTTCGCCACCACGCTAGATCGCTACGCCGCGTTGGGGTCCGCCTTCGCAACGGCGACCGGCTCGGCAGAAACGGCCGCCGCATTGTCCGAAGCCGGTGGCCCGGGTCTGAAGAACATCGCGGTACTATCGCCCGATGGCCGTCTCCAGTTCGAGATGACCAGCGATCCAAATACCTTCTTGCCGTTACCCGAAACTGCGATCGTCGCGGCACGCACTGGCCGTGCCGTACTTCCGAGTCGCGATGGCCACGCGATGGTGATCGTGTTCGGCGTCGGCAATCGCCTTGTCGCCATGAATCTGGATCTCGTGAGCGTCCTGCATCCTGCGAGCATGGCCGAGACTGCAATCGCGCTGCGCGACGGAACTTTGCTTGCATTGGGTGCCGGCTGGCGCGATGTGCCGCCCGTGACAGCGCTTGCCGGCGCGCCGAATGGCATCGCAGAGCGGGAGATTTCGACAAGCGATGGCAACAGACTCATCGCGCTGGCGCCGGTTGCCGGTTGGCCGATCAATTTCGGCGCGTCCGTGCGGACCGGCGAAGCTTTGGGCTCGTGGTACGGGTCGCTGCCACTTTATTTCTTTCTCATCTTCGGCCCGGCGCTCGCAGGTGCGGGTTTGTCGGTCATCTTCGTGCGAGAGTTTGAACGTCGCGCGAAGACCGCTGACGCCGCCAAGAAGATCGTTGCGACGCGGCCGGACGACGCAAAGCTCTATATCCGCCTCGCCGAAGCAGAGCGCCGCGTCGTGGAAGCCGAACGTGCCAAGACTGAGTTCATGGCGCATATGAGCCACGAACTGCGCACGCCGCTGAATGCGATCATCGGTTTCGCGGAAGTCATCGAGCAAGGCATGTTTGGTGCGCCCGGTCATCCGAAGTACGTCGAGTATGCGCGCGACATAAACGCCGCAGGTCGTGCTCTTCATGGAAAGATCGGCGACATTCTCGATTACGCCGATCTGGAAGCCGGCCGCCATCCACTCGATATCGGGATTGTCGACATTGCAGCCGTGACGCGTGAAGCGATTACAGACGCCGCTGGCCGCGCTTATTTGCGCAGGATCAAGCTCACAGTCGCGCTACCCGACAGCGCGCGTGTTCGTGCCGACGCGTCCGCTGTTAAGCGCATTCTCTCGCATCTTCTCACAAACGCGCTGCAATACACGCCCGAGCACGGCAGCGTGCGCATTCAAATCCGCACCGATAGCGAATATGCGACCGTCATCCTACGCGACAACGGACTCGGTTTTTCCCAACGCGAAGTCGAACGCGCGGGTCGCGCATTCACCCGCTTCGATCGCCCCGGCATCTCGACCGGCACGGGCCTTGGTATCACTATCGCAATGCTACTCGCGCGGCGCATGCATGGCGCAGTTCAGATCACCAGCATTCAAGGCGAAGGCACGCTCGCAGAGCTTCGCCTGCCGCGGGCTTAGCGGTGCGAATGCGTTTGTCGCCAAAGTCGTTTCGTGCGGCGGCCATTATTTCGGCGTGCTTGACAGTCGCGGCATGTCAGACCGTGACTCAATTTGTCGACAACCATCTCGATACAAATCTTGGCACGTTCTTGCATGCGAAGTCTGTTGCAGAAGTACAAACACAACCAAAGCAGACGCATACGCGATCCGATACAAACGCGAAATCGGCTGTCGCCAGTGTCGATGTACCGACGTTGCGGGGTAAAGAAGAAGTGCCAGGAAAGCAGCCGATACCCGACGGACTTCAGCCGGACGATTTGCGCGCGCCTTTTGGAAACTAAAGATACCAGTCGTATTCCGGCGCGGTGATGATCTTGCGCAGGCGCTGTGTTTCGATGCGCTTGGTCTCGCGATAAAGCGTGAGCGTCTCTTCGCTCAGGTAGCTCGCCAGC
>DASZML010000029.1:0-3538 GCA_035551875.1 Rhizomicrobium sp. | reverse complement strand
GCTCGACGACCGCGATACCTGCAGCGCGGATTTCATCTTGCAACGTGACCCAGATCGCTTGCTGATCGGCGATGAGTTGGCTCGCCATCGCATCGACGCGTTCCAGCTGCTGTGCGGGCGTGAGGCCGTCATCGCTCGGCGTCGCTACATTGGCGGCAACCATGCCTTTCAACCCGGCGACCCGCACCATGTAGAATTCGTCGAGGTTCGAGGCGGAGATCGACAGAAAGCGCAAACGCTCAAGCACCGGATGACGCTTGTTCTGCGCTTCTTCCAGAACGCGGCGGTTGAAGGCCAGCCACGACAATTCGCGGTTCACGAACCGGCTCGGCGATGCCGGATCGATGGCCGGTTCAGGCTTTTCGGGAAGCGATTTCTGCGCTTCCTCTGCTCTGGTGAAAGGCAGGATATCGGAGGCGGTTTCCGCCGAATCTTCGAGGTTTAGCTTGGGCTTAGACATGGTTCGCGCTTGTGATTATCCGGCTAGCCTAGAGGATAATCATGAATGTGTCATGGCGATGCGAGCATCTCGCGAACCAATGAAAGATTAACGGGCCTTCCTTCCGCAAGCGCCTGGGCGTCGGCGCGCGCCACGAAATCGCGCATAGCGGCGGGGGAACGCTCAAGCGATGTTACCATCTTCTGAATAACGGCATCGGGTACGGCGAGCTGACGGTCGGCGAACAATTTGCGCGCGATGGCGAAAAGCAATTCATCGTCCGGTGCCCACAACGCAAACGAGAGCAGCGCCGAGAAACGCGACGAGAGATCAGGGAGCGTCGTCTTCCATTGCGATGGCGGTTCCCGTCCGGTGAGCAAAACCGGTGCCTCTTTCGTTGCGTGTTCCAAGAGCGAGAAGATCGCGGAGTCACGAGCCGGATTCATGTCCGCGGTATCTACATCTTCAATCGCAACCGGCAAGGATGAATCCAGTCGGGACAGAATACTTCCGCTCAATGCCGCAGCGGGAACGATCTGTGCCCGCGATGCGGCACTCCAGGCGCAGACAAGATGTGTCTTGCCCGAACCGGATGGCCCATGCAGCGCCGCAAACAGCACCGGCCAATCCGGCCAGGAATCGATAAAGGCGAGTGCCGGTGCGCTGGCGAGAGACGGCACGAATTCGGCACGGGTGTAAGCGGCTCGCGTTTCGAGCGGCAAGGGAAGCTGCGATGGCATCCGATCAGACGAGGCTTCTGCGGCGATGGAAGGCCGCGCGCAGCCAGATCTGCGCATAGCCCAGTCCGGAAGCGAACGTGAAACCCGCCGTCGCGAATTCCGCAAACCGCACCAGGACGGCGCGACCGATGGCGAACGACATCAGCAGCAACGTCAGGCCGACATAAATCACTTGCACCGCTGTGCTGATCTTGCCGAGCAGACTAGGCGCTGCACGCACGGGCATTTCCCACAACCGCGCAACTGCAATGCCCAGCACGATCGCGATATCGCGGAAGATGACCAGGATAGTCAGCCAAAGCGGTGTCACGTGCAGATAGGTCAGCACCAGAAACGACGCGAGCATCAGCAATTTGTCGGCGGCAGGATCGAGATAGCGGCCGAACTTCGTCGCCAGCCCGAAACGCTTGGCGAGCCAGCCGTCAGCCACATCGGTCAATCCGGCCACAACGAAAACTATCAGCGCTTCCTTGTTGTGCCCTTCAAGCAGCAACATGGCCAAGGCTGGCGCCGCGGCGAGCCGAAGCGCCGTCAAAAAATTCGGGATGTTGCGCAGAACGATATTCACGGCGTCGCCGCTTCGCTGTTGTCGGATGTCTGTGCAGCCAGCGTCCAGCCGCCTCCCGTCTTCTGTGAGAGATCGACTTTCGCCTGGTTCAACGCATCATGCAGCTGATCCGCCGTACCGACATAGGTGAGTGTAACTTTTGCGAGTCCTATATCCATTGCGTTCACGTTGACGTCAGTAATCGTCGATACCGTTCCTACCCTCGCGAGCAGTTCGCCCCATTGCTGCAACGACATCACCTGCGCTTCCGCAACGAGCTTGAAACGGCGGCCATAATCGATCGCGCTGCGCGACTTCCAGTAATTCGCGATAGCAACCGATGCCGCATCGGCAGCCGCACCTATCGTTCCCGGTGGGTTGCCCGGAACGGTCGCATCCGGAACCGGCGGTGATTTGCCCAGACCCAGGCGTTTCATCTTGATGACGGTCTGCCCGTTGGCGCCACCAAGTAGCACCAACATCGCCTCATTCGCATGTACACGCGACGCGGCAGGTTCGACGTCCTGCCATGTGGCGTCCGAGAAATTCAGCGCCGATAGCGCGCCGGCGTCCACAGTATCGCCAACCGGCGAAACAAGTGGGACCGCTCCGCTCGCAAATTTTGGGTTGGCCCACGCATTCGCCCAGGCCGAATGCGAGACCCAACGCGGCGCCATAGCGACAATCATAATCGGATGCGCCGTCGTGTCTGTGTAAGCAATGGCGGCACTGCGAAGGAGATGACGGATCGCAGCCGGATTGAACGAATAGGTCATGCTGGCGACGTAGCGTGTCGTCGAGCGCCTCACATTCTGCGGCAAATAACTGGCGATGAGGCGCGTCAGCGCCACGTCATCGAGCACCGGAATCTTGGCGATGTCGTCTTTCTTGACCAACCGCGCGAGCACTATCTGCAGCGCGCGCGCTTTGCCTGAATTGATGGCGATAGTTTGCGCTTCGGTCGCGGATGCGGCGGTCGCGTCCACGGGAATGTTGGTCACGGTATAGGGATCGGTCGCGGCAGAAACGAGCGCCGCAGGCGCAAGCGCCAGCAATGTCAGGGCGAGAAAAACAGCAATTCGGTACATGGGTTACCTTCGAAGCCGGGGCAATATAGGGGCCGGATTCGAAATGCGAAACGGGGGCCTGTAACAGCCTTTTTATGCGGTGAATTCGAGCCCTACCGGCTGCACCGACCCGCTATCCGGGAAAATGGTTCCGTCTAAATCACGCCGCGGAACCCGCATATGATCGGCCAAAACGCCTTTGAAAAGGCTTCGGATGTCCGTGCGTGCGGGTTGATCCCGGCCGTCCTTCAACGCCGCAGGCTTGAGGCCGGTCCATTCCGCCTGAACCGTTCCGCCCTTCACCGCCCCGCCTAGCAAGAACGCCGCGCCAGCAGTTCCATGATCCGTACCGCCGCCGCCATTGGGAGCGACCGTGCGACCGAACTCGGTGGCGATGACGACGGCGGTTGTGTTCCACGCCGGACCGAGCGCGGTCTTCATTGCATCCAGCGCAGTGTCGAGCGCACGAAGGCGTCGCGCGAGCTGACCATCGCCGGCGCCTTCATTCACATGCGTATCCCAACCGCTGGCATCGAGTACGGCGACGCGCGGACCGTCATCGCGCGCGAGCAATTTGCCGGCGCCGGAGAACAGTGGCGTGAGATCGCCGTAACTTCCGGCGCGCTGTGCCATCTGCTTGGCGTTCATCGGCTGATCGTCCATCGCCGCATTGGCTTCGGCTTCGGTGTGAAGCGCGCTGTCGAGCGATGCGCGCAACACCGGATCGCCGGCATAGAGCGCGCGG
>DASZML010000028.1:0-1843 GCA_035551875.1 Rhizomicrobium sp. | reverse complement strand
AAACCGGCCATGCGCCGCTCTCGCAGGGCGTCGAGGAGGGCAGAGCGATCGATGAGGTTCGCGTTCGAGATATTGATGATCGCCGCTGTGGGCTTCATCAGCGTGATCTCGTTACGGCCGAGGAAGCCAGCCGTCGCGGCGGATCCTGGAATTTGCGGAACGATCCAGTCGCTTTCGCTGAGAAGCCGCGGCAGCGACACATAAGTCGCGCCAAGTGTCTGCTCCTCGTCGGAGGTCGCGCGCGTTCGCTGATAATAGAGTGTATGCATGCCGAACGCCTGCGCGCGCGACGCGATCTCGCGCCCGATTTCGCCGAGGCCGATGATCCCGATGGTGCTTTCGTTAAGCGACTTCAGGCCCGCAAACCTACCGAAATTGCCGCCCGGACTATGGCGCCGATCGAAAGGCCGGAAGGGATGCGCGGCGGCGGCCAGCCGTTCGGTGCTGACGAT
Organism: Rhizomicrobium sp.; assembly: GCA_035551875.1. Taxonomy (GTDB): domain Bacteria; phylum Pseudomonadota; class Alphaproteobacteria; order Micropepsales; family Micropepsaceae; genus Rhizomicrobium. The sequence goes on along the minus strand of DASZML010000028.1, from coordinate 1,391 downwards.
ACCGTTCAATTCGTTCAAGCGGCGCGCGAGCATGAGCATCAGCGCGAATGCGTGTTCGGCGCATGCAATATTGGCGCGCCGCCGGATGGTCAAAACCTTGATGCCGTGTTCGCGGCACGCGGACGCGTCGATATTCCGCAATTGTGTGCCGTATTTCTGCACGATCCGCAGATTTCCGGCGCGCACCAGATCGGCTCTGCCGACCTGGAACGATTCGACCACAAGGACGTGGCTCTGCGCGAGATTGTCGCGCATCTCTTGCTCTGATTTTGCCAGAATGACATTCGCGGGATAGAGATGCCCCGCATCGCGGCGCAGCCTGGCAAGCCAGCCGCCGAAATCAGGCTCGTCATGCGCCATGAAATCCGCGAAGGCCTTTAGGCGATCAAGCGGACAGTGTGGATCAAGGATTACGGAAAACAGGCGAGTGAAAGCGTCATCTTCGACGAGTATACTATGATGCCCCATCATTCCCGGCCAAACGGCGCTATGCGCTCTCGCGAAAATTCACGGATCGCATGGCTTATTGGCTGACCATGTGCGAGTCAATCTGCCGCTGTCGCCCGGCGCTGCAGCAATATCCTCGACCGAGCTTCCGCCTCGTTATGGCGATCGGGCTCAGCTTCAAAAAGGATACGAAGTTCGATGGCGCGAATTCCATATATCGACGAAAATGCGATCGTTGCCGACCCGGCGCTGATCGGCGCGATCAAGGGCGGGCGTGGCCGGCTCATCAACATCTACAAGATTTTGCTGCATGCACCGGCGCTTGCACCGACTTGGTTTGCTCACATCAACGCCACGCGAGACACTAAGCTGAGCGGACGGATGCGCGAGCTTGCGATTGTCCGCATGGCGCACAATGCCTCTTATGAATATGCGTTGCGGCAGCACGTTCCGGTGCTGGCGGCGCGAGAGGGGGTTACGGATGCGGAATGCGCCGCCCTGAAGAACTGGCAAGATTCAAATCTGTTCGACGAGAAGGAGCGTGCGGCGCTGTCCTATGTCGACGCGATGCAAATTGGACCCGCTGTTCCCAACGCGGTATTCGACGAGATGAAGAGGTGCTTCGACGTCCAGGAGCTGGTGGAGCTGACAATCATCGTCGGCACCTACATCATGCATCATCGTGTCTTCACGACGCTTGGCGTCGATCCGGAACAGACCCCGTCCCGGACGCGGTGATGGCGGCTGTTGAAATAACATCCCGGACACGGGACATGAGTGCGCGGCGTGGGCTAGTGTTGGCGGCGTTGAGGCTGGGGTTGCGACCACGAAATGTGGGGCTCACCCGCAAATCTCACCGGCATGCGCTGATCGCTGAGGGTCGTCCGATCAAGAGAGTGAGATAGCGCCTTTTGGAGAAATCTGATGGATCTTCCTGTATCGGC
>DASZML010000027.1:0-7398 GCA_035551875.1 Rhizomicrobium sp. | reverse complement strand
GGCTGATCACGGTCAAACCACCGGCGCGATTGCAATTTTCGTTGCGGCGCACCAATTTCAGGATCGGTCGAAGCAGCGGATGTCATGCGTCGCGTTTTCTATCTCGTCCTGGGTTGGTCGCTGCTGATTTTCGGCGCACTGATCACGCCCATGCCGATCCCGATACCGCTGATCGGCATAGTGCCGTTCCTTGTCGGTTGCGCGATACTCTCGCAGCATTCCAAAGTCTTTCGTCGGTTCCTTCAATATGTGCGCCACCGTTTTGAGTGGTTCTCGCAGACGATCGAAGGCGTTGCGCATCGCATGCCGCAGATGGTGAAGCACATGATCCGCCGGACGAATCCACGCGCGCATGTCAGATTGGCGCGGATGCGTGCGCGCCGGAAGCACTGAACATGGCGATACCTTTTATCCGCGAATTCAATGCGCCCTACGAAGATGAGGTGCGCGTTTCGCCGCTTATTACGCGCGTGCTGGCCGAAAATCCGGGACCGTTCACGTTCAAAGGCACGGGTGTCTACATCGTTGGTGATGAAGACGTTGCAGTCATCGATCCGGGGCCGGATTTCCTCGATCACGTCGATGCATTGAAACGCGCACTGAAGGACCGACGCGTGACGCATATTCTCGTCACGCATACGCATACCGATCACTCGCCGGCGGCGAAATACGTGAAGGAATGGTCTGGCGCGAAGACCTATGCGTTCGGCCCGCACGGATCCGGCAAAGCGGAAGAAGGCATTCGGGTGGAAGAGGGCGGTGATCGCGATTTCACGCCGGATATGCGCGTCAAGGATGGCGAAATCATCGAAGGCAATGGGTTCAGCTTCGAGTGCGTCTACACGCCTGGCCACACGTCGAACCACATGTGCTTTGCGCTGCGCGAAGAGAAGTCACTGTTCACCGGCGATCACATCATGGGCTGGTCGACGACGGTAGTGACGCCGCCAGACGGCGACATGGCGCAATACATGGCGAGTGTTCGCAAACTACAACCGCGCGACGATCGCATTCTATATCCGACGCACGGCGCGCCGATCACCGATCCAAAACCGTTTCTGGCCGCATATCTGGAGCATCGCTTGGATCGTGAGCGCCAGATCATCGCGTGTATCAAGGACGGCATCGCGACGATTCCGGACATGGTCGCGCGTATGTATGCGAATGTGGACAAACGATTGCATCCCGCTGCATCGCGCTCGGTCCTTGCGCATCTCATCCAGTTGGAACAGGACGGCCGTGTTGTGAGCGACGGTGGCCGTTACTGGCTCGCTTAGTCACATTGATGCGAGGCGTTTCAGAAACGCCTTGACGCGCGCAGCATTGCGGCCCTGATCATCGTTTCCGACACGCGCTTTCGAACGAATGTCGAGCCTCGCGCCCATGCCAGCAGGTTTGACGCGGATGGCGATGTCGTCGGTATATCCGAACAACCAGGTCGTATCGGTGGCTTCGATGCGTCCTTCGTCCGGCACAATCGCGACGATGTTCCAACCCATGCCGTAAGATGCGTCCACCGCGCGTTTGAACATTTTTTCCGGCGCCATCAGCAACGCTGCGGATTTGATCGGCGCGTAATATTTGTGCTGCAAGGATGAAACGGTCGCCAGCTTTCCGTCGAACATGATTTTGTTCGGCCCGTCATAGGCGGGTGGATTGGTCGAGCCATCGCGCTGCGTCAGCAACGATACAAACGGCGGCGGATGCTCCGTATCGGTAGTGATGTCGTGGATCGGCGGCATGCCAAGATTGGATGCGTAGTCGTACAGCGGTCCGATGAGAATCAATCCCGATCCAACCACCGCTGCGAAACCATAACGCGCGGCGGTAGAGTCGTTTGCGATCATCGCGCCCAACACCCACGCGAGTCCAAGCAGGAGCGAAACGGTGCTCGCGATCAAGCAACAGGGATAAAGAACATCGTGCCCAAAATGGACCGTCCAATAGCCGAACCGCGTGCCCAGCGATGCGACGAGTCCAATCGCCAGCGACACGATGAGTGCCGCAAAGCCGATCCTCGCCACATTCGGCAAAATACGCATCAACCCCCACACCCCAAACGCGCCAGCGTTACTCCGCCGCTTTTAGCTGCGCCGGTTTGCCATAACGCTCGCGCAATGTCGTCTTCAAGATCTTGCCGGTCGGGCCGTGCGGAATTTCGTCCACGAAGATCACATCGTCCGGCATCCACCATTTGGCGATTTTGCCTTCGAGAAACTTCAGGATGTCCTCTTTGGTCGCGATCTTGCCCGGTTTGAGGACAATAATAAGGAGAGGTCGTTCGTCCCATTTGGGATGCGGCATGCCGATCACAGCTGCTTCCGACACAGAAGGATGGCCGACGGCGAAGTTCTCGATATCGATGGTCGAAATCCACTCGCCACCAGATTTGATGACGTCCTTAGCGCGATCCACGATGGTCATGTAGCCGTCGGCATCCAGCGTTGCGACATCGCCGGTGTCGAACCAGCCCTGTTTATCGAACGACGATCTGCCTTCGCCCTTGAAGTAGCCTTTCGCTACAGCGGGGCCGCGCACTTTCAGGCGCCCGAACGCTTTTCCATCACGCGGCAATTCCTTGCCCTTTTCGTCGGTGATCTTCATCTCGACGCCGAAGGGCGGGTGGCCCTGCTTCATCTTGATGTCGAGCTTTTCGGGGTACGGCAGATCGCTGAATTTGCTTTTAAGCGTGCCTAGCGTGCCGAGCGGGCTCATCTCTGTCATGCCCCAGGCGTGGATGACTTCCACTTCGTACTTGTTCTCGAACGCATCGATCATGAAACGCGGACACGCAGATCCGCCAATCAACACCTTCTTCAAATGCGGCAGCGTTTTTCCGGTCTGTTCGAGATACTGCAGCAGTGCGAGCCAGACGGTCGGCACGGCGGCACTCATCGTCACTTTTTCGGTTTCGAGAAGTTCGCATACCGACGGTCCATCGAGCTTTGGTCCCGGCATGACGAGTTTCGAACCCGTCATCGGTGCTGCGAATGCGAGCGCCCATGCGTTCGCATGAAACATCGGAACGATCGGCAGAATAGAATCGACATTGCGGAGGCCTTGCGCGTCTGCTTGTCCCGCCATGAAGGCATGCAAGACGTTGGAGCGGTGTGAATAGAGAACGCCTTTCGGATTTCCCGTTGTTCCCGACGTGTAGCAAAGTCCGCACGCTGCGCGTTCGTTCAGCTCTTTCCACTCAAACTCTTCATCGACCTTGGCGATGAAATCTTCGTAAGCAACCAGCTTTGGAATCTTCGCCTTCGGCAAGTGCGCGGCATCCGTCATCGCGACGAACAACTTTGTTTTCTTCAGAAGCGGTGCGATCTGTTCGACGAGCGGTGTAAACGTTGTGTCGAAGAACAATGCCTTGTCTTCGGCGTGGTTCATGATCCATGCGACTTGCTCGGGATGCAATCGCGGATTGAGCGTGTGATAGACGCCGCCCATGCCTGTGATGCCGTACCAGGTCTCGATATGGCGCGCGCTATTCCAACCAAGCGTGCCGACGCGATCGCCATTCTTGATGCCGGACTTCACCAGCGCCTTTGCGATCCGGCGCGAGCGTTTCGCAATCTCGCGATAGTTGGTGCGGACAATCGGCCCTTCGACCGTGCGCGAAACCACCTCGCGATCGCCATGATAGAGCGCCGCGTGGTCGATGATCTTGTGGACCAGCAACGGCCAGTCCAGCATCAGTCCAAGCATGATTTCTTCGCCCCGGTTCTTTTGCCGTCATCATAGGAAGCGCCGCGCCGTGTCGCAACGCGGCGCTTCGCATATGGGCGCGGCTGGTTATACTGCCAGCCAGTTGGGGTGGGCATGGCCGAAGACCGCGAAACGCAAAGCATCAAGGGTGGCTCGGACGCGGCGATGTCCGTAGCGATGAGCGCCGCGAGCCGCACGGTGGCGGACGCCTATCTGGAGAAAAACAGTCGCCTCGTCGATCTACAGGTCGCGGACATGGAGCGCGAGGACAGGCTGCGCCATTGGTCGTTGCGCATCCGTCATGTCAGCGATGTTCTGAAGCTCGGCTTCGAGCTTGCTGTCGCCTTCATCGTCATCCTCATCGCCGTGGGATTGGGTACTGTGATCTGGCAGGCCGCGCATGCCGATGGGCTGGTGATCGAATCCTTCGATGTGCCAGCCGCCATGGCGCAGACCGGCCTGACCGGCGAAGTCATGGCGAACAAGCTGCTGGATCGTCTTACGATCATGCAGAATGAGACGGATTCCTCCCGCGCCCCTTCCAGCTTCGCACATGACTGGACCAACGACATCAAGGTGGAGATTCCCGACACAGGCGTTTCGCTCGGTCAGGTCGTGCGGTTCTTGAATGGCTGGCTTGGTCATCAGATACATTTGTCCGGCGAATTGTATCAGACACCGGCCGGCGTCGCGTTGACGCTGCGCCTCGACAACGACGCCGGTAAAACCTTTGAAGGCAAAGCCAGCGATCTGAACGGTGTCATCGCCCGCGCGGCGGAAGCGGTATATGCGCGCGCGCAACCCTATCGATATTCGGCCTATCTGGGCGATCATGGCCGCTTTGCGGAATCCTACAAACAGCTGACTAGCTTGGCCGCGTTCGGGCAGCGCAACGAGACCGCTTGGGCCAATATCGGATTGGCCGTGCTGGCCGCCAACAGAGGGGACCTGAGAAAGGCCCGCAGCTATGTCGCGGACGGACTGAAGGCAGACCCCGATCTGGCGAATTTTTTTGCCTTATTGTCTGGCGCAGATGCCAGCCAAGGTTACGATGAGGCTCAGCTTCAAGACATGCGCCGCGAAGGCGCCCTGCTGAAAAGTGCCGGTGTTCGCGAATTGGATCCCGCCGTGGTTCCGGGTTTCATGCAGCAAAACGAAGCGTTCGAATTCGCCGCCGCGGGTGATTACAGAGACGCTCTCGCGGAGTTTGGTTTTGCTGCGGGCAGTGGTGGCAAGGAAAATGTTGTCGCCAATTCGGCGAGTTTCTCCGCATGGATGCACGACGTCGCGCGGACCCGCCATTTTTCGGCCGAGCTGGATTCGTTGCGATCTGACCCAAGTCCGTTGAACCCGGCCGAGTCTGACGAAGCACAAAATCTTGGCTATCTTTCTTTCGATCTGGCGGACTGGCGCGGCACCATCGCGCATTTTGATGAATCGGCCGCAGCGGCGCAGAAGATAAAGACGGCTACCAAGGGATGGATCGCGCCGCCATACCTCACCACCCAAATCCTTCCCTACGAAGCTTACGCTCACGCACGGCTCGGTGAATTCGACACGGCGGATGCAATCCTGAAAGCGTTGCCGCAGGATTGCGATGTGTGCATGCGCTATCGCGGTCAGGTTGAAGCGTTACGGCATAACTGGCCGGCGGCAGCGCACTGGTTCGCGCTGGTCTCCGCGCGTTCGCCCGATATACCGTTTGCCGACACCAACTGGGGCGCGATGTTGATGGCGAAGGGCGATCTCGACGGCGCCATCGCGAAATTCGCGCGCGCCAACCAGAAAGGCCCGCACTTCGCCGATCCGCTGGAGATGTGGGGCGAGGCGTTGATAGCTAAGAACCGGTCCGATCTGGCTTTGGCGAAGTTCGAGGAAGCGAACAAATACGCGCAGAACTGGAGCCGCCTGCATCTAAAATGGGGTGAGGCGCTGCTGTGGTCCGGCGATAAGAACGGCGCAAAGAAGCAGTTCGCGATCACCGCATCGCTCGATCTGACCCCATCTGAAAAATCCGAACTCGCGCGGGTGTCACATGACTGACGGTGGCGAAGACATCGCGGCGGGAAGAGCGCCGGGGGCTGCCACGGCGGAAGCGCTGGCAATGGCGGGCGCTGGTCGTGACAAGGCGAATGCCTATCTCTCCGAACAGATCGACCTCGCGCGCCTGCAAAAACAGAATCTCCTCGATCAGAACGCATTCGAACTATCCCATCTGCGCTGGCGCCGTCTCAACGATCAGCTTGCCGGCGCGTTTCGCATCATCCTGGTGGTGTTGGCGCTGGCGGTACTCGCAGGCGTGGCCGCGCTTTTGTGGAACGCCAGCGAGGCGGACGGTCTGATTGTGGATTCTTTTTCGGCGCCGGCCGATTTCGCCGCACGCGGCATGGGCGGCGATGTGCTTGCCAACGATCTCACCAATCGGATCGCGGAGGTGCGCAAGATCACGATCGCCCATTCGATCAGCATGTCGAGCGACGTGAGCAAGAACGGCGACGATATCCGCGTCGATATTCCAGACACCGGAATCTCGCTGAGCGAGGCATGGCGTCTGCTGCGCCGCTGGCTGGGCCATGAGCAGCATCTGACCGGCTCGCTGCGCGAACTGCCCGACGGAAAGATCGCGCTGCATGCGGCTTTCGCCGACGGAACGCGGCTCAATGTCTCCGGGCCCGCCGGCGATCTCGACAAGCTCGAGCAAGACCTGGCCGAACAGGTCTTCACCCATTTCGATCCCAGCAATGTCGTCCTTTATCTGTGGGCCACGGGGCGTCCGCAGGAAGCATTGAAGCAGGCGGAACGCGATGCGCTGAGCGTGACGGGGCGCGAAAGACAGGCCGACAGTTATTCGCTCTGGTCGAACGTGACGCGCAACGTCGTGGGGGACATTCCGCTGTCCATTGAGCGCATCCGCATTTCTCTCGCGCTCGATCCCAAGATCGCGGCGGCGCACAATGAATATGCCGCCGAAGCGCATCTGCTGGGCCACAGCGAACTTGAGCTTGCCGAGCGGCGCGCGGCGATGGAGCAAACGGAAAACGACCAGCCAAAGACGCTGCAAGGTGCAGGGTATATTCTCATACACAATCTCGCGATCCACCGTGTCGCCGAGTTGCTGGGCGATTTTGGCTTGGCGGAATCGTCGGAATGTGGCGGGACGTGCTTGCCGAACAACCTCTCGGCGGGCGCGCTCTACGCGGCGCGGCGTCACGACGTTGCAACCGCGCGTACGCTTCTCGTGTCCGCTCGGGCGAGCGGTCAGGCGGATCCGGACGAGTCCGTCGATGCGGCCTATTACATCGCAATGAGCGAAGGAGATGGCGCTGCAGCGGCCGGCGCCGCGCGCGCCCATATGCCTGGGCAGTCCGGCGGCGCGGCCTATGCTGCCCTTGTCGATCGCGTCGAGACAAAGCCGATGCTTGCCATGGCGCTGGCGCTCGCCGGCGATACGGCCAGTGCGCGCACGATCGCGGACGCGACACCCGCCGATTGCTACCCGTGCCAGATCGCCCGTGCCTCTGCGGCGGTTGCGGCAAAGGATTGGCGCCGCGCTGATTTCTGGTTTGCACATGCAGTCGCACTTGCTCCATCCATTCCGTTCGCCGACACCGATTGGGGCGCGATGCTGATAGCGAAAGGTGATCTCGACGGCGCCATCTCGAAGTTCACCATCGCCAATCAGAAAGGCCCGCA
>DASZML010000026.1:0-4310 GCA_035551875.1 Rhizomicrobium sp. | reverse complement strand
ATCCGTCGGTTCGATTGCCGGGTCCATGAACCGCAAATCGGCCCACGTGCGGAACAATGGAAAGATGCGATCCGGAATCCCGGCGGCGTTCAATCGCGCCAATTCCTTTTTCGCAAACGCTGTTATGCGGCGATTGCGCGCGATTTGCGCCGCGCGATAACGCGCGATGAAATCGGACGAGTATGGCGGTCCATTATCTTTGTTGAATGGATCGAGCGACGCATCGGTTTGCACCGGATCTGTTTCATCGACCACCGATGCATCCATCCAGTTTGTGAGAACTTCCGGGCGGCCGGGATGCGCATTCAGCGAGATATAGAGATCGGCACGCGGCAGATGGGAGAGCGCTTCTGCCATCGCGCCTTTTGTATTCACTGCTAACGTGGGTGCAACGGCTTCCGCTTGGTATGCCGCCATCAGCGACCCGCCGCCAGAATTGCCGAGCAACACGACACACTCAACGCCCTGCTCTCGCAACCACGCAATACCGGCGGCGATGTCGATCAGCGCGTGTTCGAGATGAAATAGATCCTCCGCGCCACGAAAGCGCGTGTTCCATCCGAGAAAACCGAAGCCTCGCTCGGCAAAGTACGGTGCGGAATAGTGCTCAGCGAAATCGACATTGTAATGCGTGGCGATGAGCGCGGTCTTCGGGCGCTGGCCTTGCGGCGTCCAGTACAATCCCTGACACGGAAATCCGCCCGCACCGGCACGCGAAGATGTGGCGGATGCCAGTCCCACAAATTCGCGCGTCACAGTCATCACGGACTCACTTCGGCGAGAAGACATCCTCGATCTTGCATTTGAAAAGCTTCGCGATGGCGAAGGCAAGCGGAAGGCTGGGATCGTAACGGCCCGTCTCCAACGCATTCACCGTCTGCCGCGAGACATTCAGCGCATCAGCAAGATCGGCCTGTGTCATGCCACGCGCCGCGCGCAATTCCGGCAGCGTGTTCTTCATGTGCGGTCCGCCATCGCGCGAATGGCACTGGTGATACCCCAGCTCGCGGCAAGCGTCGGCCATGCCCATGTGATCGCGAGAAATGGCAGGCCGGCGTCTGCCAGAAACGAGTAGGTGACGATTAGGCACGATCCGATACCGAACGCGATCGCCAACGTCTCCAGAAATTTCTTCTGCTCGTATTCGTCTATGCGGCGATAGTAGCGCCATACGATCAGCAGCACGAGCCAAACGGGAAGCGCAGGGGAAACAGTGGCTGCAATTGCCAGATCGTGGTTGGCGGCGTGTGCGATGAGCCATGGCCGCACGGGGATCAGGACCACGTAGAGGCCAATGGCCGCTGAAAACTCGAGAAGGTAGGAACGGCCGGCATATTTCACCGGCTGGGCGCTGGCTTCGGACATCGCATCCTCCTGTAAAGCCTGCTTTACATAGAGCCAACCCAGCACCGTGTCAAGCGTCCTTTACCTGGCTATTTTGACGGCGTTCCACGTCTGCGGTGCTTGCCGTCCGCTAACGCCACGATGATGCCGCGCAAGGTCCGTACCTCCTGATGGGTGAAATCTGCTCGTGTCAGCATCGCGCGGATGTTGCGGATCATCGCGTCCGCCTTGTCGGGCGGATAGAGAAAACCGTTGGTAAGCAACTCGCCTTCGAGGTGGTCGAACAATTGGAATATCTCTTCGCGCGTCGCTGGCGTGGCGAGCGCGCCATGTTCAAGTCTCATCGCGGGCGTTTCATCGCCGGACTTGAACCATTCGTAGGCGGCGAGCAGCACTGCCTGACCAAGATTGATCGACGAGAAATCCGGATTGGTGGGAATGGTGATTACGGCGTTGGCGAAAGAGACTTCGTCATTCTCCAATCCCGTGCGCTCATTGCCGAACAAAATTGCGGTCTTCTCACCGCGCGCGATTGCGTCGCGCAAATATCCAGCCGCCGTGTCGGGCGTATAGATCGGTTTGGCGAAACCGCGCTCCCGCGCCGTTGTAGCAAAGACAAATTGGATATCGCCAAGCGCTTCCTTCAACGTCGGATAAACCTTCGCATCGTCGAGAATATAGGAAGCGCCGACGGCCATCGCCGTCGCTTTCTCGTTCGGCCAGCCATCGCGCGGTGCTGCCATACGCAGTTCTGAAAGACCAAAGTTCGCCATTGCCCGCGCCGCCGCACCGATATTCTCGCCGATCTGCGGATGCGAAAGAACGATGATCGGCGCGCTGTTCATCGCTCCATCTTCACAAATTCGGGACCACTCGCGCCAAAGCGCAACACACCGCTCACGCTATCCAGATCGATGATGACCGCTGTGCCCGTGCGTTCCGGATCGTAGCTCTGCTCGCGTTCATGCGAGCTTGTGAAAATCTGGTGACGCTCTGCGTCGTTGGTCGTTATGCGCGCGCGGCCTTCGAACTTGATCATCGGCGTCGTCGCCGAGCGATAGATCATCGCAACGTTCGGGTTTTTCGTTATGGCGTCGAGCGTGCTTCCGGAGCCCGCGCGCACCCACACACCCAAAGACGAATCCGAAAACACCTGTGTCGAGCCGCGGAACGAGATCAGCGGCTTGTTGTCCGGCGAGACAACGGCCAGCACCATCGGGTGGCCGTTGGCCAGAGCGTTGTTGACCATATCCTTGATTTCCTGGGTAAGCGCGATAGGCATGAGAACTCCGTGACGACTGCGTTTCGCGCGCTTTCTAGCACATTCCAAACCACTACAATTCGCCGCTTTGACGTTGAATTGCCGCGCCGCTATACCCCCGCCCCGGCACACATTCCGAGGCTTTCATGAACAAGATCAAGGTAGAGGGAACCGTCGTCGAGCTCGATGGCGACGAGATGACCCGCATCATCTGGGATCTCATCAAGAAGAAACTGATCCTTCCCTATCTCGATGTGAACCTCGAATATTACGATCTCGGCGTCGAACATCGCGACGCGACGAAAGACAAAGTTACCGTCGATGCCGCCGAAGCGATCAAGAAGCATGGCGTCGGCGTAAAGTGCGCCACCATCACGCCGGACGAAGCGCGCGTGAAGGAGTTCAATCTCCACGAGATGTGGAAGTCGCCGAACGGCACGATCCGCAACATTTTGGGCGGCGTGATCTTCCGTGAGCCGATTATCTGCAAGAACGTGCCGCGCCTTGTTCCCGGCTGGACCAAACCGATCGTCATCGGCCGTCACGCCTATGGCGATCAGTACCGCGCCACCGATTTCCGTTTCCCCGGCAAAGGCACGCTCACCATCAAGTTTGTTGGAGAAGACGGCAAAGTGATCGAGAAGGAAGTCTTCAAGTCGCCGGGTTCGGGAGTCGCAATGGCGATGTACAATCTCGACGATTCGATCCGCGATTTCGCGCGCGCCTCCATGAACTTCGCGCTCGACCGCAAATATCCGCTCTATCTCTCCACCAAAAATACAATTCTAAAAACGTATGATGGCCGCTTCAAGGACATTTTCCAGGAAGTGTTCGACGCCGAATTCGTCGACAAGTTCAAGGCTGCCGGCATCACCTATGAACACCGCCTAATCGACGACATGGTCGCTTCCGCGCTCAAGTGGGAAGGCGGCTATGTTTGGGCTTGCAAGAATTACGATGGTGACGTGCAGTCCGACACCGTGGCGCAAGGCTTCGGTTCGCTCGGCCTGATGACATCGGTGCTGACCACACCGGACGGCAAGATCGTGGAAGCGGAAGCCGCGCATGGCACCGTCACGCGCCATTACCGAGAGCATCAGAAAGGCAAGTCGACTTCGACCAACTCCATCGCCTCTATCTTCGCGTGGACGCGCGGCCTTTCGCATCGCGCCAAGCTCGACAACAACCCCGCGCTCGACAAGTTCGCGCACACGCTGGAGAAGGTCTGCGTCGATACCGTCGAAGCCGGTTTCATGACGAAAGACCTGGCGCTTCTCGTCGGTCCCGATCAGAAATGGCTGACCACGGAAGGCTTCCTCGACAAGGTCGACGAGAACCTGAAAAAGACGATGGCGGCGTAAGCGCATTTCAGAACGCGGATATCGAAAGGCCGGGCCGCAACGCCTGGCTTTTTCGTTTTCACATCCCGGTGAGCGGCATCGCGTTCGGCATTTGCGCCATTGTCTTCGGCGGCGCGCATTTCGTTTACATGAATCACACCGCGCCGCTGGTGCCCAAATGGCTGCCGCCAAACCGATTGTTCTGGGGCTACGGCACTGGCATTTTCCATATCGCCGGCGGTCTCGCCATCATCGCCAATATCCGCGCGCGACTGGCTGCGATGCTTCTTGCCATCATGTACGCGATCTTCACCGTGTTCGCGCTGGTCCCGGAATTGCTGGCCGGACCGAGCTTCTTCGCCTGG
>DASZML010000025.1:0-2903 GCA_035551875.1 Rhizomicrobium sp. | reverse complement strand
TGGGCAGACCGTGGATGCGCGCTCCATTATGGGACTCATGATGATGGCCGCCGGGCTGGGCTCGACGATCGAAGTGAATGCTGAAGGCCCGGACGCGGATGAAGCGATGACCGCGATTTTGGCTCTTGTTGAAGCGAAATTTGGCGAAGATTAAATCTGAAAGCCAGTTGCGTCCGTCACAAAGCCGCGTAACTCTTCGTCCGCTTTTTGGTTAGGGAAATTCATGGAACGAAACAGCGCGACCACCTGGGGCGCGGCCATTATCGTCGTTCTCGCGTTGGCCTTGGCCTGGTGGCTCATTCCGTCGCTTCATCCGTCGATCGGCAAGAGCAAGCCGGTCGCAGATCAATTTCCCAACGATCAGTTTCCATCGACCTACAAGCCATATCCGTCTAAGCCGACGCTTATCCGCAATGCCACAGTTCTTACAGGCACCGACAAGGAAATCGACGGCGGCGACGTGTTGATGGAAGGTGGCAAGATCGTCGCCGTCGGAAAGAACCTCGCAGCGCCTGCGGGTGCCGTCGTCATCGACGGTCACGGCAAGTTTGTGACACCGGGAATCATCGATATCCATTCACATCTCGGCGTCTATCCCTCGCCCTCCAATGAAGCGACGCAGGACGGCAATGAGATGGTCAATCCGGTGACCGCCTATGTCCGTTCGGAAAATTCCGTCTGGCCGCAGGATCCCGGATTCACGCGCGCGCTGGCCGGTGGCGTAACGGCGATGGAGATTCTTCCCGGCTCCGGAAACCTGATCGGCGGCCGTTCCGTCGTGCTGAAGAACGTGCCTTCGGTTACGACGCAAGGAATGAAGTTTCCCAACGCGCCGTATGGGCTGAAGATGGCGTGCGGCGAAAACCCCAAACGCGTCTATGAAAACAAGGGCGGCCCGATGACGTGGATGGGCGATGTCGCCGGATATCGCATGGCGTTCGAGAAGGCCCGGGCATATCGCGACAAGTGGCGCGCCTATTGGAAGGACAAGAAAGGCGATCCGCCGGATCGTGATATCGGGCTCGAAACGCTCGCGCTTGTGCTGGACCGGAAAATAGCGGTGCAAATGCACTGCTATCGCGGCGACCAGATGGCGACGATGATCGATGTGTCCAAGGAATTTGGTTTCCGCATCGCAGCTTTCCATCACGCGGTCGAGGCCTACAAGATCGCCGACCTTCTCAAGGAAAATCACATTTGCGCGGTGATGTGGGCCGATTGGTGGGGCTTCAAAATGGAAGCTTATGACGGCATACCCGAAAACATCGCGATGGTGGATCATGCAGGCGCCTGCGCCATGATCCATTCTGACGATCCCATCGGCATTCAAAGACTCAATCAGGAGGTGGCCAAGGCGATCGCTGCAGGGCGGCGCATGGGCTATCCGATCACCCGTGCGCATGCGATCTCATGGATGACGCACAACCCCGCGCAAGCGCTTGGCATTCTCGATCAAACCGGGACGCTCGAAAACGGCAAGGATGCGGATGTCGTGCTGTGGGATCACGATCCTTTCAGCGTTTATGCGCATGCCGATAAGGTTTTCATCGACGGTGCGTTGTTGCTCGATCGCGACAATCCGAAACTCAGTCCGCGCAGCGATTTCGAAATCGGACAGGAAGACAATGGCGAAACCGGGGGAGCGGGCCAATGAGACACGCACTGATCCTCGCCGGCGTTTCGGTGTTAGCTTTGGCCACGTCCGCCTTTGCGCAGCCCGATGCGACGCAGCCACAACCGGCTTTGCCCGCAACGGGCAACGCGACGCTTATCCAGCATGGCCGCGTTGTCACCGAAAGCGCGCAGGGCACGCTCAACAACGCCGACGTGCTGATCGAAAACGGAAAGATCACACAAGTCGGCTCGAACATAGCGTCGCCGGCTGGCGCCAAAGTGATCGACGCCCATGGCAAGACAGTCACGCCCGGTTTGATGGCATCATGGACGCAGCTCGGCATCGTCGAAGTCGATCTCGTCTCCGAGACAAATGACACCTCGCCCAATCAAGTGCAGGACAGCGCGGCGTTCGATGTGACCGATGCTCTTAACCCCAACTCCACGCTTGTTCCCGTTGCGCGCATCGGCGGGGTTACCCGCGGGCTCACCACGCCGGGCGATTGCGGCGATGTGTTTTGCGGCACATCGGCCGTCATCGATTTGAGTAACGGGCCCGATCTATTGGTGAAGAAGAACGCCGGCGTTGTCGTCGAACTGGAGCCGAATGGCGGCGAAGGCCAGAAAAACTCGCGCCCGGACATCTGGGAGAAGTTCCGCGAGACGATGGACGATGCGCGCGAATATTGCGGCAACCGCGCGAGCTATCACCGCGCCGGCGGCTATCGCGATCAACGCAGCCTGCGCGCGGACCTCGACGCGCTCTGCCCGGTCATTCAGGGAAGCGAGCCAATACTCGCGCATGTTGAACGCGCTTCGACCATCCGGCAGATCCTCGCTTACACGCAAACCAATCACCTCAAGCTGATTGTCCTCGGCGGCGGCGAAGCCTGGGAGGTCGCGAAAGATCTTGCCGCTTCGCATGTTCCGGTCGTGATAGATACCGAGCAGAATCTACCGGGAAGCTTCTCCGACATTGGTGCAACGCTGAAAAACGCTGCACGTCTGGATCAGGCGGGCGTTGTCGTTGCCTTTCGCCCGCAGGGTGGTACCGCGCATTACGCACGGACTGTCACGCAAATTGCCGGCAACGCTGTTGCAAACGGTATGAACTGGAATCATGCGCTGGCTGCTCTCACGAAAAATCCCGCAGAGATGTTCGGCATTGCCGATACGTACGGCACGCTCGAACCGGGAAAGGACGCCGATGTGGTGATCTGGGACGGCGATCCGCTCGAAGTCACGAGCGCACCGACCACCGTCTTCATCAAAGGCGCTAACGTTCCGCT